>JADQBT010000036.1 GCA_016278485.1 Halanaerobiales bacterium | reverse complement strand
AGAAACTGCAGAGGAAACTCTTGGCCTCGTAAAAAAAATAAATAACCTGGTAGAAAAAACAGCGAATGAAATAAAGAAGGAATTACCCAGTATTTATTCAAGAAATCTGGTTGATTTAACTTTATTTGACTTAGTTAAAGTTGATTATAGTAAATATATGGTATATAATGGAGTAGAGGTGATATTATGGCTAAAGAACTAATAACTGCCCAGGATCTAGCAGAGGAATTAAATCTTTCTGTGGAGACTGTCTGGCGCTATACAAGAGAGAAAAAAATTCCTTTTATAGATTTGGGAAATAGGCAGTATCGGTACAAAGTTGATGAAGTAATCGATTCTTTGTCTGGTTCGAAAGTAAAGGAAACAGGAGCCGAATATAAAAATGATAACAGGAATTTTACTTACCAGGATTATTTAGAGCTACCAAGGGAAGTAGGGTATCAATTTGAAGTACTGGAGGGAACTTTAATAAAAGAACCTTCACCTAATGTTCTACATCAACGTGTTTCCCGAAGATTACTGAGAATATTGGAAGATTATTTTAAAGAGGTTGATCCTGAAGGAGAGGTTTTTAATGCACCTCTGGATGTAACTTTATCAGAGCACAATGTAGTTCAACCAGATATATTTTATATAGCAGGTAATATGAAAGAGATAATAAAAGAAAAACGAATTGATGGTTCACCTATGCTAGTTGTTGAAATTATATCGCCTAATAATAAACGTAAGGATCGACTACAAAAAATGCGTATTTATCAGAATGCCGGAATAGAAAATTACTGGCTTGTTGATCCAGCTGAAAAAACTATGGAATGCTTTGTTTTACGTGATGGCATCTATGCCCTGCTGGTAGCAGCAATGGATGAAGATGTCATGGAACATGCAGATTTTAAAGGTTTAACTATTAATCTAGGAGAATTATGGTAATAAATAAATAACATTATGATTGCTCATGGTGGTTTTGATTTAGTATAAATACAGGGGTTATAATATAGTTAAGATATAAACATGTTTAGATAATATCTGGTACGTAAAAGATGGTAATAGGGATTTAATGAGAAGGTGAGAGAAAATGTTAGCACTACAGAAAGAAAAACAAATAATTGATTATTTGACCAATAATTTAAACGCAAATTTAATATATATTTTTGGATCATATAGCAAAAATAAAGAGCGGAACGATAGTGATCTGGATATAGCTATTTTAACTGATAGTAATATCGATAATTATCAGCTTTTTCTGCATTCCCAGAAACTGGCAGAAACCCTGGGGAAAGAGGTTGATCTTATTGATCTTAAAAAATCTAACACGGTGTTTAATATACAGGTCATACAGGGGAAATTAATTTATAATAATAATAATCTAAAAAAAATGAAATTTGAGCTAAAAATATTACGGGAGTATGCTAAATTAAATGAAGAGCGCAGGGAAATTCTGCAAAAAGTAACTTCTGGAGGTAATCTATAAAATGATTGATGATATTTTAATTAATAAAATTCAAATTATTAAAAGATGTCTTAAGCGAATTAACAAGGTCTATGAGGATGATCCACAAAATTTAAGGGATTATACAAAACAGGATTCTATAATATTGAATATTCAAAGGCTTTGTGAGGCAACTATAGATATCACAATGCATCTTATTGCCAAGTTTGATCTGGGCATACCTCAGTCGAGCAGAGATGGATTTACAATATTAAATAGAGAAAATATTATTGATGATAAATTAACAGAGAAACTTAAGGCGATGGTTGGATTTAGAAATATAGCAGTTCATGAATACCAGAAAATAAATTTGGAGATAGTACAGGCTATAATTGAGAAGGAGCTTGAAGAAATAAAGAAATTTATTGATATTGCTGAACGATAAACGGGAACAATTTGAAAATACACATAGCAAGCCCCTTTATGCTTTTTTGCCGAAGAGGACCCGGTAATAAATACCCATTATTATTAGGCAAATAGCAGTTGACAAAAGCAATTGGTATTGTCTTTTTGGTTTGTATATAATACTATAAAAGCGAACGAAAAAGACGGAATTAAATCTAGAAAGTGATCTTATATGGACTCTGGTCAAATGGAAGATGAGTACTTTTTAACTCAATACAGATGCAAAAAAGGTATAAAATGTAAGCAAGTTTATGTACTAAGATACGGCACTAATTAAAAATTTGCCGTACCTCAGTACAAAAAGAGGGTTATATAAGTGGAATGAATTGTAGATTGAAATTAAAAAACCATCATTCCAGCTCCAATAACCCCAGCTTCATTACCTAACTGGGAAAAGATAAACTCAGGTTTTTCATAATATTTATGATTATATTGTTGAAATTCTTCTTTTATAAAAGCTAAGATAAGATCCTCATAAACAGAAAAACCACCACCAATAATACAGAGGTCATAATCAAGACAGTTCTTTAAACTTTCAAGAAGATAAGTTAAATCAACAGTCATTTCTTTTAATGTATTATAGTAAAAATTATTTTTTTGAAATATCTTTTCTTCAATTATTTTAGGTTCTAAATCTTCTTTCTTAAAATCAATATTATTTTCTTTTAACTTTTTTCTTAATCGTGCTTTATAAGCAGTGCCAGAGATATACTGTTCAGCACATCCCTTTTTGCCACAATTACAATCTTTACCTTCTGGATAGAGGATCAGATGACCAAACTCACCGACAGAGCCTGTCTTACCACGGACAACCTTACCATTAATAGCCAGGGCTCCACCCAGTCCTGTACCAATTGTTAAAAAGATAACTATTTTATCATTAAAATCTTCATTTAACTTAAGTTCAGCTAAAAGAGCAGCATTAACATCATTATCAAGATAGATTGGTAGCTTAAATGCTCTTTCTAAGCTTTCAACTAAAGAAATCTTTGTCCAATCCTTTAAATTATCAGTAGCATAACCAATCTTCCTCTTTGCATAGATAGTTCTGCCTGCAGAAGCAATGCCAATCCCTTTAATCTTATCATATTTATCTATAATCTTTTTTATATGTATTTTAAGTTCAGCCAATAACTGTTCTGGGTGATCAGCAGGAGTCTTAAACTTACTGAGCTCAATAATTTCCCCACTTTTTCTAATCACAGCCACATTACTTTTAGTTCCACCGATATCTACGCCGATTGCTAACTCTTGCTCCTGCATCTTGACCTCCTAATAAAGCTTATCAATAACTGCTTTGGCTGTTTTTTCAGTATACTCAATCATCTGATCCTTCATCTGAATAGCTACTCCTGTAAAGATCAGATCTAAAACATGTAATTGCGCAATTTTAGAACGGAGTGCCCCACTTGCTAAAGGTCTCTCTTTTGTAGCTGAGAGAAGCTTAATATCAGCTACCTGGGTAATGGGGGAACGATTATGACCAGTAATGCAGATCACAGTTGCCCCTGCTTTTTTAGCAATCTGACAGGAATCAACCACATCCTTAGTACTACCTGAATGACTGATCCCAACTACTACATCATCTGTCGATAAAGTAGCTGCAGACATGGCCTGTAAGTGGGCATCAGAATAAGAGTCCACTATCTTACCAATCCTCAGAAACTTATATTTAGCATCAAAGCCAGTAATTCCAGAAGCACCTACTCCGTAAAACTCAATCTTTCTTGCTTTTACTATTACATCAATCGCTTTTTTTAACTCAGCTAAATTAAGCATACTCATTGTCTCTTCAATAGCCTTTTTATTTGAATAGGCTATCTTCTGACTGATTGTCTCTAGATCATCATCTAACTGAATATCTTCATTAATATTTTCAATAGGTACCACTAAATCCTGGGCCACAAAAAGTTTAAACTCCTGATAACCATTAAAACCAACATTTTTACAGAAACGAATAATCGTAGAATCACTCACTTCAACCTTATTGGCCAGTTCACTTACCGAAAAATAGATAATTGTCTCTGGATTTTCCAGTACATAATCAGCTACCTTCTTTTCCGAGGGAGGTAGAGACTTATATGCTGCCCTAATCCGGGGAATACCACCTTTATTATTCTGTATATTCATCTTAATCCACCTCCACTAAGAATAAATTATATATTTAAATTATAAAGGGAGAAATTCTACTTGTCAATAAATGCCGGAATATAATTCCCTAATTGTTATTGACATCGGGAATATAATTACATATAATTAGATTAATAAATAATTAAAACTATTCGAGGAGGAGAAAAATGAACAAAAAATTTGTAACTCTTTTATTATTGGTGATTTTCTTAATGTCAATCTCTACTTTTGCTTTAGCAGAAGAGGCTGAGGTCGAATTTTGGACAATGCAGTTAAAACCAACTTTTACTGATTACATTAATGGTGTAATCGAAGATTTTGAAGCAATAAATCCAGATATTAACGTCAAATGGGTTGATGTTCCCTGGGCAGACATGGAAAAGAAGATTTTAGCAGCTACCGCAGCAGGTAATGAACCTGATGTAGCAAATCTGAATGTTCCTTTCAGTATGAAATTAGCTGAACTAGATGCATTGGTTAATATGGATACCAATCTATCTCAGGAAGTTATCGACAGATATTTCCCTACTGTTTGGGAATCTAACACCTATAATGGCAAAACACATGCTATTCCATGGTATCTATCGACTAGTGTTACCATGTATAATGCAGCTATCTTTAAAGAAGCAGGACTTGATCCAGCTAATCCACCCCAAAAATACTCTGAACTCTTAGCAGCAGGTCGTAAGATTAAAGATGCAACAGGTAAATATATTATGTTACCACCAATTGCAGAAACAGGCCGTTACTTAGAATATATGGTAAGAGAAGGTATTCCACTCTTAAATGAAGACCACACTAAAGCTGCCTTCAATACAGATGAGTCAGTTGCTTTCCTAAAGCTATGGGTTGATATGTTTAATGAAGAATTAATTCCAAGAGAAACAGTAACAGAAGGTCATAATGCAGCTGTGGATCTCTATCAATCAAATCAAGCAGCTATGCTTTTAACAGGACCACAGTTCTTAGGCAGAATTAAAGAAAATGCTCCTGAGATCTATCAAAATACGCAAGTAGCTCCAGAGATAACTGGTGCAGCTAACAAAGTCGGGGTAGCAGTTATGAATATCGCTGTCATGAAAGATACCGAATATAAAGATGCATCTCTTAAATTTGCTACTTATATAACTAATAATGAAAACCAACTTGCATTCAGCAAAATAGTTACAATTTTACCTTCAACTAAAAAAGCAGCCCAGGATCCTTTCTTTACAGATATAGATCCTGACTCAATAGAAGATAAAGCGAAAAAAGTAAGTGCAGTACAGCTAAATAGAGCCGTAAACTTAGTACCACCACTTAAAAATCAAAATCAACTTAACGAAGTAATCAATCAGATGGTACAGAATGCTCTACTCGGTGAAAAGACTCCAGCTCAAGCTATCAGTGATGCAGAAGCTGAATGGAACAAAATTTTAGCTGAATAATTTATAATTAGGTGGTGCGCCTTTTTGAGGCGTACTGCCCTTTATACATAGGGGAGATTAGAAATGAAGCTTAGAAAAACATATACTCCATATCTATTTTTACTACCAGCATTAGTCTTTATGGGTATTTTTCTTTTTTATCCCATTGCAGATGTCTTTAGGTTGAGTTTCACAGATTATAATATGATCACTGAGCCGTCATTTTTGGGTATGGAAAATTATCAAGAATTATTAAGTGACCCAATCTTTTGGAAATCACTTAAAAACTCTTTTATTTATCTAATCGGGGTAGTACCGATCTTAGTTATTGCACCTATTTTTTTAGCAGTCCTGGTCAATCATAAACTCCGTGGTATGAAGTGGTTTCGGGCCGCTTATTATATACCAGTTGTCACCTCAATGGTTGTAGTAGGTATTATGTGGAAATGGCTTTATAAAGGAAATGGGCTCTTAAATTATCTACTGCAAACTATCGGTCTGATAGATGACCCCATTTATTGGTTAACAAGTCCTCAATATGCGCTTTATTCTGTAATGGCTGTCACTGTCTGGAAAGGACTCGGCTATTATATGGTAATCTATCTATCAGGTTTACAGAGTATTCCTGCTAATCTTTATGAAGCAGCAGAGATAGATGGAGCAAGTTGGTGGCAAAAACATCTGAAAGTTACTATCCCATTGCTTAAACCTAGCATCTTACTTGTCATGATCTTATCATCAATTGCTGCGATGAAAGTATTTACTGAAGTTTATGTAATGACTAATGGAGGTCCTTTAAATAGTTCTAAAACACTTGTCTATTATATTTATGAAATAGCCTTTGAGCAGTTGAATTTAGGTTATGCAGCGGCGATGGGCTTTGTTTTATTTATCATTATCTTTATCTTATCATTTTTTAATATTAGCTTAATGGACCACGGCGAAGGGTGAGGAGGGAAAATCATGTCACAAAGTTTAAAGAAAGTAATTAAAAAAGGACTTTTATATTTATTATTATTTACAATTGCCTTAATAACTATTGGACCCTTCTTATGGTTATTATCAACTGCTTTAAAATCTGGGGGAGAGAATATTTTCCAATATCCACCTAAACTGATACCTGAATCACCTACTCTGGTAAATTTCCTGAAAGTGCGGGAAGCTGTTGCGATCGAAAGATATTTTTTAAACAGTACTTTTGTCGCTTTAGCCACAATCTCACTCAATATTGTTGTCTCAGCATTAGCCGCTTATCCTTTAGCCAGAATGAAATTCAAATTTAAAAACATTATTTTTTATGGAATCCTAGGTACAATGATGGTACCTTTTCAGATCTTAATGATCTCAATTTATGTATTTAGTGTGCGTACTGGTATTACTGATAGTTATGCTGGTCTGATTTTACCTGTGGCAGTAAATGCCTTTGGTATCTTCTTATTAAGGCAGGCTTTTTTAAAGATTCCAGTTGATATTGAAGAAGCAGCAATTATCGATGGTTGTAATAGTTTTCAAATCTGGTGGAGAATTTTACTACCATTAATTAAACCATCAATTGCTACACTGGCTATCTTTACTTTCATGATGTCCTGGAGCCGTTTCATGTGGCCATTAATTGTCATTAGTAATCCCGAGTATTATACTTTACCGATTGGTATCTCTTACTTATCAGGTCTTTTTTCCTCAAACTGGCGCCTGATTGCGGCAGGCTCTTTAATTTCCATTATTCCGATTATCATTATCTTCTTGTTCTTACAGCGCTACTTTATTAAAGGTGCGATGGCAGGTGCAGTAAAGGGGTAGATTAGAGATGGAAGAACTAAACTTTTTAAAAGAAAAAATAGAGCTAAAAGCTAAATATGATGTTATTGTAATTGGTGGGGGAACAGCAGGTTCAATTGCCGGAATAGCTGCAGCCAGGTTGGGAGCTAAAACATTAATTATTGAAAAAGAAGGCGCCTTGGGCGGGACCTCAACACTGGGTCTGGTAACACCGATGATGCCTGTAAAAATGAAAGGTAATCCAGATAGTTCAGCTATCAATAAAGAGCTGAAAAAGATCTTGTACAAAAAAGGTTATGGGGCAGCTGACCAACAAGGTAATGACGGCTGGTTTAATCCAGAAATGTTAAAGTTTACTTTAGAAGAGACCTATTTAGCAGCAGGCGGCAGACTCCTTTATGACACCTCCCTTATTAAACCCATTGTTAAAGATAATCAGATTAAAGCTCTGTTAGTTCATAATAAAGAGGGGATAACTGCTTATCAGGCTGATATATTTATTGATGGAACAGGTGATGCTGACCTTGCCTATTTAGCAGGTGTACCTTGTCAGAGAGGTAAAGAGGAAGCTAAATATCAGGCCTTAAGCCTGCGTTTTCAGATAAGTAATATTGATCTAAAGAAATTTGCTAATTTTTTAATAGAGCAAGGCCAGGACTGGGGACTAGATTACCCATTGCTTGAAACAGCGATGGTTTGGGGCCAGGGCTTTGCTTTAGAAAATATTTTTCAAAAAGCATTGACAGCTGGAGATATTGACTTCGAAGATGGTAAGTATTTTCAAGCTTTTTCGGTACCAGGTATGCCGGGGACTATCTCTTTTAATTGTCCGGAAATACCAGGTGAAAAAGACAGCCTTAACCCGACTGACCTGACCTATGCCCGCATTAAAGGCAGAGAGATGATGCAGAGGTTATATAAATTTTTCAAAAAGTATTTCCCTGGGTTTTCAGATAGCTACCTAGCCACTCAGGCAGAACTGGTCGGAGTGAGAGAAAGCAGAAGAATTGTCGGTCAATATCTTTTAGATAAGGCTGACTATCTAGAGAGAAGAAAGTTTGCAGATGCAATTGCTAGTTCTGGCTATCCTATCGATATCCATGGTGAGCAGTTAGAAATTAAAGCTCTGCAGCCAGGAGAATATTATCAGATCCCTTTTCGAACCCTTTTGCCTAAAAATATTACTAATCTATTAGTAATTGGCAGAGCTATTTCAACAACTTTTAATGCCCAATCTGCAATAAGAATTCAACCTATCTGTCGGGCTACCGGAGAAGCAGCCGGAATTGCTGCAGCTTTTGCTATAGCCAGAAAAAAATCCCCCCAGCAGATCAAGGGAAGAGAAGTAAAAGAAAAGATGTTGAGCTGGGGTGCTGATATCTAATTAGGAAAGGCGGAAAGTTATTATGTCTAAAATTATCTATTTACCATTAGATGAAAGACCCTGTAATTATCGTTATCCAGAACTAATTCAAGAGATCAGTGGTGAAAGTTTACTTAGACCACCACGCTCTATTTTGGGCTATAAAAAAGAGCCAGCAGATATTTCAGCAGTCAAAGACTGGCTTTTAGCTAATCTAGCTGGAGTAAAATATTTAGTTATCTCAATTGATATGTTAGTCTATGGCGGTATCTTAGCTTCAAGGATCCATCACTTAGCTAGTGAAAAAATGCTTGCTCGCTTAGAGCTTTTAACTGAGATCAAGAAAATCAAGCCAGAACTAAAGATATTTGCTTTTAACCTAATCACAAGAGTTCCTGCCTATAATAGTTCTGATGAAGAGCCCGATTATTATGAAGAATATGGGGCCAGAATCTTTAAATATGGTTTTTTAAGTGACAAAATTACACAAGGACTGGCGGATGTTAGTGAAAAAGAAGAGTTTGCCCAACTAAAGAGTGAACCTCCAGAAACAGTTATGAGCGATTATCTAACTCGCCGGCGTAAAAATCACCTTCTAAATAAAGAGGCTATTAAGCTGGTAGAAAAAGAAGTAATTGATTTTTTAGTATTACCGATGGATGATAATGCTGAATACGGTTTTTCGGCAGAGGAACGGAGTCGCCTGCTTAAAATAGTTAAAAAGAAAAAGTTATCAGATAAAATATATTCTTATCCAGGTGCAGATGAAGTAGGTAGTATTTTAACTAGTCGGGCATTTTTAGCTGAACAAGATTTTAAACCCCGTGTTTATTTAAGATATTCTTCCGAAAAAGGTAAGAATTTAGTCCCATATTTAGAAGATAGAAGCTTAGATTTAACCGTAAAGTATCAGGTTATTACTGGTGGTGGAGTGGTTGTTGATAATAGTCTAGAAGCAGATTATATCTTGATGGTTAATGCGCCTTCGGAGCTAACCTTGAAACAGATGAAAAGTTGGGATTCAATCTTAAATAGAGAGACGATTATTGATCCCCAACGCAATTTAGCTGAGTTTGTAGAGGCAATTAACTATTATCTAGCAAATGACCGTGATGTTGCTCTGGCTGATGTGGCTCTTTTAAATGGCTCAGATCCTGATTTAATGGAATTGTTAAAAGCCAAGCAAATTTTAGGACAGTTGTCAGCTTATGCTGGTTGGAATACTTCATCTAATACATTAGGTACGGTGATTGCTCAGGCAAATATGGTTGCTTTTTTAAAGGCAGAAGAGAGATATTCAGCTCAGACTGCAGCTAGATCGAGGCGTTTTTTGGGCTTAAGATATTTAGAAGACTGGGGCTACCAGTATTATATAAGAGCAGAAGTTACTAAAATGCTAGCAGATTATGAGCTTAATTATTTTGACTTAAAAGATAAGGAACGAGAAATAGCTGAGCTAGTCAAAGCTAAGTTAAGGCAGTTTCAAGCTGATAATCTAAGTGAAATAGATTATGATTTTACAGTGGCTATGCCCTGGAACAGAATGTTCGAAGTAGATATTAAGCTAAGCTAATAATTAATATAAAGGTATGTGATTTGATATGAAAAGAATTGATAAAGGCTCTCTCATAGTTTCCTGCCAGGCTTTAAAAGATGAACCACTGCATAGTTCTAAAGTAATGGCCAAAATGGCTCTGGCTGCTAAAATGGGAGGAGCCTCAGGTATTAGAGCAAACTCTCCGCGCGATATTAAAGAAATAAAAAAAGAGATTGACCTCCCACTGATTGGTCTTTGGAAACAAGAAGTAGCGGGTTATGAAGTCTATATCACACCACGCTATGCAGATGTGAAAGCAGTCCTTAAAGCAGGGGCTGATTATGTAGCGATAGATTCTACGTCCAGAAAGAGACCAGAAAAACTAGCCGATCTTTATAACAGGATACGCAATGAGTTTCCGGATAGAGGTATTGTGGCTGATATTGCTTCAGTTGAGGATGTCAAAAGGATTCTTCCTCTTAAACCAGATTTTATTTCAACAACGATGTCTGGTTATACAGAAGCGACTAAAGATAAGCCAAAACCAGATTTAGAACTTGTCAGAGAGCTAAGCCAACTGACTGAGACCCCTATTATTGCTGAAGGAAATTATCAGAATGGAATCCAGGCTAAAAAAGCAATTGACTATGGTGCTTATGCTGTTGTCATCGGTACTGCTATTACTAGACCCCAGATTATTACAGAACAAATAATGACAGAGATGAAAGAAGGCTAATTTTGTATGATAAGGGATGAAAAATATGAGAGAATTTTTAACTGAATTAAAAGCTAAACTAATCAAAAAAAGAATAGCAATTAAAGGCTGGCAGAAAAGAGAGGCTAAATATCTGGGTCCAGCCGAGTATCAATATCTAACAGATTGGGAAGCAATTAGTTTAAGTGCAGATTGGTCAGAGGCAGAAGAGATAACAACATTTTTTAGAACAAAATTTAAATTGCCGGAAAATGCTGGGCCAGAGTATAAATTTGTATTTTCTTTTTTAACCGGTGGGGAAGCCTCTTTTTATTTAAATGGGGAAATCTTGCAGGGTTTAGATCGTAATCATGCCCAGATTATTATCGACCAGACTCAATATGCCGGGCAAGAGGTAGAACTTTTAATAGAAGCAGCCCTGGACCGGATCAATAAGATTTATGTACCTGACCCTGATTATAAACATGCTTTCTCCCAGGCTGAGTTGCAGATTATTGAGCGCGAGGCAGAAGATTTCTATTATAATCTTTTAGCCTTGACTGAATTAATAGAAGCACTGCAGAAAAGAGATGAAGAGCAAGCTGAGAAGTTAAGAGAGATCTTTAATCTGCTTTCTGCTAAATATAAAAATTTTCAAAATGATGAGATCAATTTTAAAGCCCTCAATAAAATCTATCAGGAGCAAATAACTTCCCTTGCCAAACTTACTGAATCAAGTTCTTATCAAATGGCCTGTTTCGGCCATGCTCATATCGATGTAGCCTGGTTATGGCAGTTTAAAGAGACTGTCAGAAAAGCTGCCCGTAGTTTTTCTACTGCAGTTAATCTGATGGAAGCCTATCCAGAATTTAAGTTTATCCAGTCACAGCCCCAACTCTATCAATATATCAAAGATTATTATCCAGATCTCTATAAGAAGATAAAAACAATGGTTGCAAATAAGAACTGGCAGGTTGAAGGTGGAATGTGGGTCGAAGCAGATACAAACCTACTGAGTGGTGAATCACTGGTTAGACAATTTCTTTATGGCAAAAAGTTTATGCAAGAGGAATTTGAGACTGAATCTAAAGTTTTATGGCTGCCAGATGTCTTTGGTTATGCCGGTTCTCTACCGCAAATCATGAAAAAAGCAGAGATTGACTATTTTATGACATCTAAAATTTCCTGGAATGATACTAATGATTTTCCTTATGCAATTTTTAACTGGCAAGGTATAGATGGAACGGAAGTTTTAACACATGTGCCGCGAGTTATTTTACCTTTCACTTATAATGGAGAGGTCTATGCTGATAAAGTTTTAGATGTACAAGATAATTATGAAAAACAAAAAGAAGAAAATAAATTTACCTACAAGTTTGGGGATTCATCTAATTATTTCAAAAAAGATCGCGTAATTCCAGATGATCAGTTGATCTATATCTATGGCTATGGTGATGGTGGTGGCGGGGTTACGGAACCTTTTATCAATAAGATTAAGCGTTTTAATGAGCTTGCTTATCTTTCCAAGATGAATTTTAGTCAGCCGCGGGAATATTTTATGAATCTTGATGAGAAAATTAGAGATGATGAATTAGAATTTCCTAGCTGGCGGGGTGAACTATATCTTGAGTATCATCGTGGCACCTATACATCACAGGCTAAAACGAAACTGAACAATCGTCGTTCTGAAAATATAATTAGAGAAGCTGAAATCCTTAATTCACTTTTAGATATAGATTCACAGCATAAAATTGAAAAAGTCTGGCAGAAAATGCTGACTAACCAGTTTCATGATATCATTCCTGGTTCTTCTATTAGAGAAGTATATCAAGATGTTGATCAGATCTATGCGGAAGTCCAGCAGGAATTAGATAATATGATTAAGACAAGTTTTAACTTTTTTTCAAAAAACATAGCTTTAGATATAGCAGAGGATAGCGATTATTATTTAATCTGGAATGGTTTAGCCTACCAGAGAGATAGTGTTGTTCAGCTAGAGTATAAAGATAAATGGCAGGACAAAGAAATTAGCTTTTATGATTATGAAACACAAGAACAGCTCCTAGCTGAGCAAAGTGAAAATCTTAAAGGCGAGAACTTAGTCAAGATCTATCTTAACAATCTACCTGCACTTGGCTATCAGGTTATAGAAGTGAAGATCACTGAGCAGAAGAATGTAAAAATAGAGCAGTTAAAGCCAAAGAAGCCTAAATTAGATGATCATACACTAGTAGAAAATGACTTTTATAAATTAACTTTTCAGGGAGGCAAGTTGCTAGCTATCTTCTCTAAAAAGCAAGAAGTGGAATTAGTAGCTGAAGATCAACTAGCTAACCAGCTGCAGTTTTTTCTAGATCAGCCACCTCGCTTTGATGCATGGGAAATAGAAGCTGATTTTGCCGATAAAGAGATAAAAGATGAGCTGAAATTAATAAAATTCCAGGTGAGCGAAAATGAACTGGAGAAAAAAATAAGTGTGCAGTGGCAGTTTAGAGACTCCACATTCAAACAACATATTATTCTTTATGAAGAGCTTGACCGGATTGATTTTAAGAACTTAGTTGATTGGCGAGAAAGAGAAATCTTGGTCAAAGTCGCCTTTCCACTCAATATCTTAACTGACCAGGCTCGTTTTGAAATAGCATATGGTAATTTGTTGAGATCGACTACTAATAATACTGATTATGAAAAAGCTCAGTTTGAAGTGCCAGCCTATCGGTGGGCAGATCTATCAGAACCTGGTTTAGGTGTCAGTATACTTAATGATGCCAAATATGGTTATGACATTAAAAATAATTTGCTGCGCTTAACCTTATTAAAATCATCTAATTATCCAGATGAAAAAGCTGATTATGGTCTACATGAATTTACCTATTCACTGTATGCACATGCAGGTGTATTTCAGCAAGGTGCTACTTTGGAACATAGTGAAGATCTTAATAGTCCAGTTTTAATAGCAGAGATTAATAAAGAAGAACTATCAAGTGATAATGCTAAGCAGATTCACGGCAGTTATCCACTTAGTAAAAGCTTTGCTGAGGTTGTTAAAGGTAATTCACGTCTGGAAGTTATTAAAAAAGCAGAAGCAGGTGATGGCATGGTCTTGAGACTTTATGAACCATTTGGTGGTAAAGATCAGGTTCAGTTAAAATTAGCCGATGATATCAAGTTCAGACAGGCAAAAGTAGTTAATTTGCTCGAGAATGATTTAGCTGGGAAAGTTGCATGGGAAAATAATATTATATCTTTTGCCATGAAACCTTTTGAGATAAAAACTATTAAATTATTTTAAATGGTGAAGGGGCTGCTTAATATTGTTCAGTCGCAAATAATTCGCTCAGTTTTGAAAAAAGGTTTACAGACTCTAATTGGGAACCACGGTTTATTCCGTGGTTTTTTGCATTACATGAAGGAATATTGTTGGTTTATGTAGAAGTAATAAAATAACAATAAATGGAATTGAAGTAAATACAAATTTGGGAGGTAACTGATTATCATGGTTAAGAATAATAGTGAAAAATATTATGCAGATATTGCGATTCCTCCCGGAGAAACACTTCTGGAAATGTTAGATGTAAATGATATGACACAGGCAGAATTAGCTGCTAGAATTGGTTTTTCAAAAAAACATATTAATAAAATTATTAAAGGAGAAGCACCAATTACTGCTGAAACTGCTGTTAAATTAGAGAATATTTTTCATTTATCAGCTAGTTTTTGGACTAATTTGGAGGCTAACTATAGAGAAACACTGGCTAGAATAAGTGAAAGATAACTTTCTAAGGAGTCTGATATATGAATATAAATGAATATACTCCCATTAATGAACAGGTGGCCATGCAGATGGTGATCGGTACTTATTACATGTGGCTCTAAAAGAAGTTAGAGAAGAAACAGGTGTCAATACAGTTAATCCAGTCAGGAAAGATATCTTTTCTCTTGATATTATTCCTGTCTAGGGACACAGAAAAAAAGCCAAGTATGTTTCCCCTCATTTACATTTATCAGTTACATATTTGCTTGAGGCAGATGAAGACGAACCACTTATCGTTAAAGCAGATGAAAATAATAATTTGGTCTGTTGGAAAAAGAGAAGCAGAAGTAGTTTATATGAATGCTTATAGAAGAATTATTAGCAGAGAAAAATAAGTATATATCAATTTTGCTGGAATTCCGGCAGGATTTTTTTGTTGTTGGTATATTTTCATAAAAGTAGGTAGTCATTACACATATATTAAAAACATAGGTAAAATTTTAAATAAATTACTTATATTTTATTGTAATAAGTAATTTTTACGTGTATAATATACAAAAGGGACATAGGGGAGATGGTTAATATGGCTAACTACGGGCTTGAGTTATTACCCCCAGCTGTAAATCTAGAAACAAAAAGAGTATTAAAACAACTTGCAAGATCACATAGGGCATTAGCGGAATTAAAGGGATATGCTGATACTATACCCAATAAACATATCTTAATCAATGCAATCACCATCAACGAAGCCAAGGATAGTTCAGAGATTGAAAATATTATTACAACACACGATGAATTATTTAAAGCTATGAGTAAAGAAAATTATAATAACCCTCAAGCAAAAGAAGTGGTCAATTATAGAACGGCTTTATGGCATGGATATGAATTGGTTAAAAAAAGAGGAGTAATTACTACAAATATAATTGCTGATATACAGGAAATCATTGAACAAAACAGGGCAGGAATCAGGAAATTACCGGGTACTGAGTTAAAAAATATAGTTACTGGTGAAATAGTTTATAAACCCCCTACTGGAGAAGAGGAAATACTATCTCTTATGTCTAATCTGGAAGAGTATATTAATAATGATAAGGATACAATTGATTCTTTAATTAAATTGGCAGTTATTCATTATCAGTTTGAATCAATCCACCCCTTCTATGATGGAAATGGTAGGACTGGAAGAATTATAAATGTCTTATATCTTGTGT
>JADQBT010000006.1 GCA_016278485.1 Halanaerobiales bacterium | reverse complement strand
AGAAACTGCAGAGGAAACTCTTGGCCTCGTAAAAAAAATAAATAACCTGGTAGAAGAAACAGCGGATGAAATAAAGAAGGAATTACCCAGTATTTATTCAAGAGATCTGGTTGATTTATTATTTATTGAGTTCTATACGAAAATTTCCTATATTAAAGAGGGTCTCAATGTTACCAGAAAGACTGCATCAGGATACCTGTCAACCCTTGAAGATGCGGGGTTTTTAGTATCCGAAAAGTTAGGAAGAGAAAAAATATATCTAAATAAAGCATTGTTTGATTTAGTAAAAGAAGCGGGGAGAACTCAGTAATATTGGACTGTCCAAAATACATGAAAATGCTTATACCCAGAGGGTGTGACAGATACTGTTCTGCTCTCAATAAACTCAAAAAATTATTGCCTTTTGCTGGAAAATTTGATATGATTTAATTGTCAGAATTTTAAACGTTTTAAATAGAAAGAGGATGAGATAATGTCTGTAACCTTAAATGATATAGCCGATAAAGCAGGTGTCTCACTAGCTACAGTATCTCTTGCTTTAAATGGCAATGAAAAGGTAAATATAGATACCAGGGAGCGCATCCAAAGGATTGCCAGAGAGATGAATTATATTCCTAATGCCAGAGCCAGAGCCCTTGTAAATAAATCAACTAAAACGATCGGACTGGTTATTCCTGAAGTAATTAATCCATTTTTTGCTGAACTTGCCCAGTCAATTAAATCTTATGTCCGAGATAAAGGTTTCAATCTTATTCTCTGTAGTACAGATTATAAAAGTGATGAAGAAAAAAGATATATAAATATGTTCAGATCCGGCCAGGTAGATGGAGCTATCTTTGCCTGTGTTGGTGATATGATGGCAGAACATAATCAAATGATTACCCAGTTAGCCCGGGAAAACGTACCTGTAGTCTATGTGGACCGGGACGGAGTTGATAATGAACTAATTCCTGTTATTAAAAGTGATCTTTTCAGTGCAGCTTATCAGGCAGCTGACCATTTAATTAACCTTGGTCACAGCAGAATAGGGTTTATCGGTCAGAGTCAGGAAAGGCTTGCTGGATTCAAAAAAGCCCTTAAAGAAGCAGAAATTGAAGTAAAGGAGCAGTATATATTTTATGATTATTTAACAATTGAAGGTGGCTATCTGGTTGGTAAAAAAGTTGCCACCATGCAAAAGATGCCGACGGGTCTTATCGCTATAAATGATGAGATGGCAATCGGCATAATCCAATCTCTGACAGCTAATGGAGTCAAAGTTCCAGAAGATGTTTCTGTAGTGGGGATTGATAATATAAAAATGGCTAATTTCTATAACCCGCCATTGACTACTGTAGATATTCCGGTTGAGAAGATGGGCCAAAAGGCGGCTGCGGTTCTTTTAAAAAAAATAGCTGGATATGAACTTGATCCAACAGAGAAATATATTGTCTTTCCATCTGAATTAATAATAAGAGCTTCTACAGCTTCCTGTGGTGAATAGATCTGGTAGATGAAAAAGAGAGGAGGGGAAAGAAAAGAAAATATTTTTTAACTATTTTTTAAAACGTTTTAAATACTGCTATTTGGACAAATGAGGACAAAAAAGGAGGCAATTCGAGAATGAATATTAAGAAAATTTTTGTTGTTATGACAATAATGGTGTTTGTGTTTGCTATGACAGGATTGGCAGTGGCCAAAGATACTCTAGTAGTAAATACTTATACAAGTGATCCTGCACCCAGAAAAGCAATGCAGGAATTGGTTGTCCAGTATGAGGAATTAAATCCTGAGGTAGATGTGGAATTAAATATCACTGCCCATGAAGATTTCAAAAAAGCTATCCGGGTCTGGTTATCTTCTGATAATCCCCCAGATGTTTTCAGCTGGTTTGCAGGCAATCGGGCTGAATACTTTGTTGACAAAGGATTAATTATGGACATCTCTGATGTCTGGGAATCTGAAAACTTTTATGAAAAATTTCCTAAGGCCTTCCAGAGTATCAGTGTTTTTGATGGAAAAGCATATTTCCTCCCACATAATTATTACTGGTGGTCAGTTTTTTATCGAGAATCAATTTTTGCAGAATATGGTCTTGAAGAACCACAGACTTGGGAAGAGTTGTTAACTCTTGGGGAAACCTTAAAAGAAAATGGCATTACACCATTTGCTATTGGTACCAAATTCCGCTGGACAGCTGCTGCCTGGTTTGATTATCTGAACTTAAGAATTAATGGTCACGATTTCCATATGAAATTAATGCATGGGGAAATTCCTTTTACTGATGAACGGGTTGCAGATGTATTTAAAAAGTGGAAATACTTAATTGAGAATGATTTCTTTGTAGAAGATGCTGCTGCCTATTCCTGGCAGGAGGGTTTACAGTTCCTATCCAGGGGAGATGCGGCAATGTACTTAATGGGACAATTTATTCTTGATGCAACATCTGAAGAAGTAAGTAATGATCTTAATTTTTTCCGTTTCCCTATCATAGATGCATCAGTCCCAGTAGCTGAAGATCTACCTACTGATGGATTTATGGTTCCAGCCAAAGCTCCTCACCCAGAACTGGCCAAAGATTTTATTGCTTTCCTTGGTTCTGTAGAAGGTCAGCGTATCTTTGGTGAAGATCTAGGCCGTCTGGTAACAAATAAGGATATGTCTGCTGATATTTATGATGCTACAACAAATAAAGGTCGGACTATGATTGAAGCAACTGACAAACTGGCTCAGTTCTATGATCGTGACATGAGTCCTGAATTAGCTGATAAGACTATGAACTCACTTATGGAATTCTGGCACAATCCTGCTAATTATAAGCAAATAATGGAACAGATGGAAAGTCACCGCCAGAGATTTATTGATTAGACAAAAATACCTGCAGGGGGCTAATTCCCCTGCAGGTTTATTAATGAAATTTAGTTGTTTTCAGGAGGTGTAATTTTGAAGAGAAAATTCGTTCCCTGGATGTTTTTATTATTACCTTTAATTTTATATACTATCTGGGTTATTGCTCCTACTATCTATACCTTTTATCTAAGTTTCACAGAATGGGATGGTCTAACCAGTCCTCAGTTTATTGGCCTGGAAAATTATAAATATTTATTTGATGACCCAACTTTTTATAAATCCCTGATAAATAACCTGAAATGGCTGATTATCTTTCTAGCATTCCCGGTTGTTGTCGGTTTATTTTTGGCGATGCTGCTCAGTCAGGATATTAAATGGGCCCGTGGATTTAAAGCATCTATCTATTCACCGATGATCCTGGCACCGGTAGTAATTGGCCTTATCTGGTCGTGGATCTATCAACCTCAGGGTGGTCTGTTGAATAACACTCTGACTTATATTGGTCTCAAGTCTTTGACCAGAGGCTGGCTCAGTAATCCGGAGACTGCTCTTTATGCAGTGATTGGGGCAGCTGTCTGGCGGCATACAGGTTATGTAATGCTTTTGTTTCTGGCAGGTTTGACCTCAATTTCACCAACAGTTATTGAGGCCTCAAAAATTGATGGAGCTTCAGCCTGGCAGAGGTTTCGTTTTATTATACTTCCCCTTTTAAAACCAACTACAGTGATCGTTATTGTGATTACGATGATTCAATCTCTACGAGCTTTCGACTTTGTAAGCATGATGACAAGGGGTGGCCCATTTAATTCAACCAATGTTCTTGCCTTTTACATGTATTCAGAAGCCTTCCGTAATTATAATATGGGTTATGGAGCAGCTATTGCCGTTATATTATTTCTAATAATGTTTGTCTTTATTGCTCTATATTTACGCCAGATCAGGAAGGGTGAACTGGAATAATGGAACTAACAATTAAGCAGAAGAAAAAAATACGTAGAGCAGCAATCTTTACTGCCCTGCTGTTATTTGTACTGGTCTGGCTGTTGCCTGTTTTTGGAGCTCTTTTAACATCTTTTAGAACTATGGATGATTTAATGAATAATGGCTTCTGGAGAATGCCGGAAAAAATAACTTTTAAAAATTTTGGTACTGCCTGGTCAGAAGGTCGGTTAAACCGTTATTTGTTGAACAGTTTTATTATCACAATACCTTCACTGATCGGTACGCTTGCTCTATCATCAATGGTTGGCTTTGCTCTGGCTAAATATAAGTTTAAAGGCAATATGGCTCTCTATTTAATGTTTGTAGCTGGAATGCTGATACCATTTCAAATCCTTTTGATTCCAGTCTTTAAATTGAGTAATGAACTGGGCATTTATAATAGCTATTGGGGTTTGATAATGATTCATCTCGTCTTTCAGATGGGATTTTGTTCATTTTTTCTTCGGAATTATATGATTACTATTCCCGATGAACTATCAGAGGCAGCCAGAATTGACGGCGCTTCTGAGTTTAGGATTTTTTATCAGATCTATCTACCTTTATCAAAACCAGCACTCGCGGCCCTTGGCACTTTGGAATTCACCTGGATCTTCAATGATTATATCTGGGCACTGGTGTTACTCAGAGATGATAAATTAAAACCTGTTACTGCTGGATTGGCTACCTTAAAGGGTAATTTCATTACATCATGGAGTGTGCTGGTAGCCGGAGCGATTCTTGCTACATTACCGACTATTTTTGTTTTCATTTTCTTGCAAAAATACTTTATTAAAGGTTTGACAATGGGTTCAGGTAAATAAAAGGAGGGAAGGAAAATGAAGAGAATAAACTATAACTTTAATACTGACTGGTATTTTAAGGCTGAAAATGATGAAAGTGTAAAAGAAATCAACCTTCCTCATAGTAACCGGCTCCTGCCACACCATTATTTTTCTGAAAAAGATTATCAGTTTGTCAGTTGGTACAGGCGGGAGTTTACCCTGCCAGAAGAGTATAGAAACAAAGTAGTATTGTTAAACTTTGCTGGAGTAATGAGTTATGCTAAAATTTATATAAACGGTGAGTATGTTGCCAGCCATAAGGGGGGTTATACTCCTTTTACTTTGAGGATCGAAAAGTTTATAAACTTTGCAGAAAAAAATGTGTTAACAATTAAAGTTGATTCGACAAGGAGAAATGATATTCCGCCAGAAGGGAATCTGGTTGATTATCTGCTATTTGGGGGTATTTATAGAGAAGTTGAATTAATTATAGTTGATCCTGTTTATCTGGTAGACACATTTTTTAAAATTTCAGTTATTAAGCAGCAAGCAGAACTCAGACCTGAATTTACAATCAATAATACACGGGATAAGGAGTTATCAGTAGAACTAAAAGTAACAATTTTTGATCAGCAGGACCGGGTTGTGGTTCAAAATGATTATTCTATTAACTTAATTCCCGGTCAATCTGTTTATCAGATCAGTCCCATAATTTTAGAAGAACCTGAACTCTGGACACTAGAAAATCCATATCTTTATCAGGCTAAGGTTGAATTAAAAGGCAATTATGAGGATCAATATCTACAGAAAATTGGAATACGCAAGGTGGAGTTTAAAGAAGACGGTAGCTTTTATTTAAATAATCGGCCTCTAAAATTAAGAGGTTTAAACAGACATCAAGCTTATCCCTATCTGGGTAATGCGGTAGGAGCCAGAATGCAGAAAAAAGATGCTGAAATATTAAAATATGAGCTGGGTTTAAACTTTGTTAGAAGTGCTCACTATCCGGCTCATCCTGAGTTTTTAAATCACTGTGATGAGATTGGGCTGCTGGTATTTGAAGAACTTCCAGGCTGGCAGCATATAGGAGATGAGGGTTGGCAGGCAGTTGCTGAAGAAAATTTACGGGAAATGATTATCAGGGATAGAAATCACCCCTCTATTTTTATCTGGGGTGTCAGAATAAATGAATCACCTGATAACCATCAGTTTTATCTGAAGACAAATCAAATTGCCCATCTGCTTGATCCAACCAGACCAACTGGTGGAGTGCGTAATTTTCGGGATAGTGAATTTCTGGAAGATGTATTCACCTATAATGACTTTGCATTAAATTTAAAAGGAAAGATAAAAGAACCACAGGAAGTACCCTACATGATCACAGAATATATGGGGCATAAGTTTCCAACCAAAGCTTTTGATAGTACTGAAAGATTAATTAAGCATGCCCTCTACCACGCCCAAATTCAGGATCTGCAGTACAGTCACTCTAATATTGCAGGCGCCTGCGGCTGGTGTGCCTTTGATTACAATACCCATGCTGATTTTGGGTCAGGAAATAGAATCTGTTTTCACGGAGTCTGTGATATTTACCGTGAACCAAAGTTTGCAGCCTATTTTTACAAAAGCCAGCAGTCACCGGATATTAAACCAAATATCTTTATTGCCAGACATTTAATTCCTTCATTTAATGAAGATTTCGGTAATCAGGTGGTTGTTTTCAGTAATTGTGAGGAAGTGGAACTTTATTTAGATGATGAGCTTCACAGTAGATCAGAACCTTCTGTAGATAAATATCCAGGGCTACCTCATCCCCCTTTTGTTTTTGATGACTGTAATTGGTGGGAGTGGGGGGCAGCTACTATTGGTAGTTTAAAAGCGATTGGTAAAATTGCCGGCCAGAAGGTAGTTGAACATGAGATATTTCCGCCAGGAAAACCAGCTGGAATCGAGCTGAAAGCTGATTACCACCAGTTAGTAAATGACGGTAGTGATCTGACTAGGGTTGTGGTCAGACTGGTTGATCAGAACAGACAGCTGCTCCATCTAGCAAATCATATAGTAAACTTTGAAATTTCAGGTCCAGCTGACTTGATCGGTGAAAATCCAGCTGTACTTGAAGCAGGTAGAACTGCTGTTTTTGTTAGAGCCAAGAGAAGTACAGGAAAAGTCAGGTTAAAAGCTACCCTGTCCGGATATTATCAACTCCAGTCAGAGGTGGAATTTGAAATTATTGAAAATGATGATATTTTTGTTCCAAAAATAGAAAGAGGTATTTTAGATGATTAAAATAACTTTTTTAGGTGCTGGCAGTACTGTATTTGCCAAAAACGTATTGGGAGATTGCATCTTAACTCCTGCTCTCAGAGAAGCTGAATTTGCCCTATATGATATTGACCATACAAGATTGAAAGAATCAGAGATGATGTTGAATAACCTCAATAATAATTATGGTGGTCAGGCCAGAGTGATAACTTATACTGACCGCAAATTAGCTTTGAAAAATGCTGATTATATTGTAAATGCAATTCAGGTGGGAGGATATAAACCTTCAACAGTGATCGATTTTGCAATACCTAAAAAATATGGATTAAGGCAGACAATTGGCGATACAATTGGAATTGGCGGTATCTTCCGAGCTTTAAGAACTATTCCAGTCATGCTAGATTTTGCCCGGGATATTGAAGAAGTGGCTCCTGATGCCTGGTTTTTAAATTATACAAATCCAATGGCTATCTTAACCGGAGCTCTGCTTCAGGCAACTGATGTCAAAACAGTTGGTCTCTGTCATAGTGTACAGGTCTGTCACAATGAATTATTGGAGCCTCTAGGGATGAGTACAGAAAATCTACAATGGAAAATTGCCGGGATTAATCATATGGCCTGGCTGCTTGAAATAACCAGGGATGGTAAAGATCTTTATCCTGAAATTAAAGAAAAAGCCTGGCAGCGGCCAACTCCCCATGATGACCAGGTTCGTTATGAGATAATGAAAAGATTTGGTTACTATGTAACAGAGTCAAGTGAACATAACGCAGAATATTTGCCCTATTTTATTAAAGCAAATTATCCAGAGTTAATAGAAAAATATAATATTCCTCTTGATGAATATCCGCGCCGCTGTGAACAGCAGATTTCAGAATGGGCTCAGATGAAAGATAATTTGATTAATAATGAAGAACTGACCCATGAACGGACTCTTGAATATGCTTCCTATATTATGGAGGCCATGGAGACTGACAGACCCTACAAAATCGGAGGTAATGTAATGAATACCGGTTTAATAGATAACTTAACGGAAAATGCGGTAGTAGAGGTGCCGTGCCTGATTGACAGAAATGGAGTTAATCCTTGCCATGTTGGTAAAATCCCTGAACAACTTGCTGCTTTAAACCGGACTAATATTAATGTCCATCAGCTCACTCTTAAAGCTGCTTTAACTCTTAAAAAGGATTATATTTACCAGGCAGCTCTGCTTGACCCGCATACATCTGCCGAATTATCGATTGATGATATAGTTAAACTCTGTGATGATTTAATTGAGGCTCATGCGCACAGCATGGGCGTTTGCTTGTGGGGTGGTTGATAGAAGCTGGTTGTGCAGGTAGGGATCAGCTTTATCTTTCGCGTCTGATTACCCTGCCTGGATGACCAGCCAGATATGTGCCGTCTTTTACCTTGATTTTTCCATTGATCAATACATATTTGAGTCCTTCTGAAAACTGACAAGGATTATCATAAGTGGCCCGGTCTTTAAAACCTTTATCAAATATATTGATATCGGCTGCGTAACCCGGCTGGAGTAATCCACGATCAGTTAGGCCTAACACCTTAGCTGGTAATGAAGTCATCTTTGCTACTGCCTGTTCCAGGGAGAGTATTTTTTTAGCAAAAACATACCTGTTTATTATCCTAGGGTAGGAACCATAGCCTCTGGGATGAGGAAGACCACCTCCAAAAAGAGAATCGGTTCCAAACATGCCGGAGGGATGTTTGAGAATTTTAATCAATGATTCTTCACTCATATAAAAATCAATCATTTTAACATTTCCCTGTTCCTCAATGACCAGATTAATGGCCGCATCGACCGGATCTTTACCTGTTAGGTCAGCTATTTGCTGAATAGTCATCCCCAGATACTTTCTATTGATTTTAGATTGGAGGCCAATCACCTTTATGTTTTCCCAGCCAATTAGTTGTGGCAGGTTATCCCAGGGCAGGCCTTTAGGAAGCATTTCTTTTCCTGAAAATACTCGTTTAATTCGCTCTCTTATCTCAGGTTTCAATAAATTATTTAAAATATTTTCACTCTCACCTGCAAAAACAAAAGGGGGGAAAACTGCCAATAAAGTGGTGCTGCCAGCAAAATAAGGGTAGTGATCAAAAGTTAAATTATTATTATCGACTAAATCTAATGCTTTTTTAACAGCCCCTTCATTCTCCCAACCAATTGCTTTTAGGTGAGAGATGTGGAGTTTGCAACGTTTATCTCTAGTCAGTGAGATCATTTCTGAAATGGCATCCAGTAATTCACTACCTTCGCTTCGTAAGTGGACCGTAATTATTGCTCCATATTTGTCTGCAACTTCAACTATTTGTTCAATTTCAGCTTTATTGGAAAAAATGGCAGGGAGATAAACAAAACCAAAACTCACTCCGAACGATCCGGCTGCAAATGCCTGCTCTAAATCATCGGTCAGCTTTCTCAGTTCAGAAGTAGTTAAATCACCCGTCAGGTTTCCTTTTGCAGCAAAACGTAAAACACCGTGGCCGGTAAATGGTACCAGATTACTTTCCAGACCGTGGCTTTCAAGAGCAGAGAGGTATTCTTTAGTGGTTTCCCAGCTCCAGTCAATTGGCTGATCACCGATAATCAAATTTTTTCTGAATAGTGTTTTTTTCTCTGGAGAAATAGGTGCTACACCGAGTCCACACTGCCCAATTACTTCTGTTGTTATACCCTGCATTAGCTTCGGTTTCAGTCCAGAATTAATAAAATTCATCAAATCAGTATGGCTGTGCATATCAATAAATCCGGGTGTTACATAACAACCAGCAGCATCAATTAGATGATCAAAATCTCCTCGGTGTTCAATAACACCCACTTCTGCTATTTTATCGCCGACAAGCTTGATATCTTTTCTGACGGGGCGTGAAGTTAATCCATCGACAATAATGCCATTTTTAATTAAAGTTGTTTCAGCCATGATAATTCCCTCTTGAAAAGCTCTTGATTAAAAGCTGGTAAACTTGATAGGCTTTTTCCAGCTGATCTAATTCAATATATTCATCAACAATATGGGCCAAATTTTCATGAGAAGGACCAAAGCCAACTGTAGGAATTCCTCGCACACCGGCACTTTGACTACCGTCCGTACAGAAGGAGTAACTGCTCAACTCAAGCTCTATTCCTTTCTTTTTGAGTTCTCTGACAGGACCCTGGATAAAAGGGCTATCTTCAGAGAAAATCCAGCCAGGAAAAAACCTTTTGCCGGCTATTTTTTCTCCAGTATAACACTTTGCTTCAGCCTCAACGATCCGGACAGTTCCCTGGAAGCATTGGTCCTGGTTTTTAATTTTTGCAAAGATTTCTAAAACCGGTTCTAAAACTGAACTTTCTGTTTCTCCAGGCAACAGTCTTCTGTCAAAAGTAGTAGTACATTTTTCAGGAATAACTGACCTACCTGGGTAGGGAAATGAATGAATATCTGTTAGTTCCAGAATAGCTTTACCCAGAAACTTATCTTCGGGAAGTTCTAATTTTTCAATCTCTTGAAGAACTTTGATCATCATCGTTACAGCATTCAGACCAGATTCCGGTCTGGCAGAATGGGCACTTTTGCCATAAGTGATAAGCTCCAACTCGGCTCTTCCTTTCTGGCCGATACATAGTTTCAACTGACTGGCTTCTCCGAGAATCACTAGGTTTGGCTTAACCTGATCTAAGACCTCGCCCTGGGCGACCCCTTCAAAATCTTCTTCATGGACCACGCCAGCAACGGCGATATTAACATTCAGGGTATCTTTATGAGGTATAAAAGCTGCTGCGGCATAGATCATTGCTAGGAGGGCAGCTTTCATATCAGAGGCCCCGCGGCCATATAGTCTGCCGTCTTTGATAATTCCGGCATAGGGATCTACCTGCCAGAGAGACGGGTCTTCAACCCCGACGGTATCAAGATGTCCCTGAAGTAATACTGTTTTGCCCCCATTTCCGATAATGATTCCTACCGCATTTCCATACCTATCTATCCAGACTCGGTCATAGCCCAACTTTTTCATTAACTTCGCTAAATAGCTTGCAGCCTTTTTTTCATTACCTGATTCACTGGGAATATTAATTATTTCCCGGCAGGAATCAAGCAAATTGTCTAGATTATTTACTAGATTATTCAATACATTTCACCTCTTATTAGACGAGTCCAATTAGTTTTGGTACAAACATGGTCAAAGCAGGGAAGAAGGTGATTATAAATAGAACTAGTAATTCCATAATGATAAAGGGAAAAATTTCTTTAGAAACTTCTTCCAGTGTTTTATTGGTTATTCCACAGACCACAAAGAGACAGGCACCTAAGGGCGGTGTCATCAGGCCAAGATTTAAGTTTACTACCATCACAATTGCAAAATGCAGGGGATGGATTCCGAGACTGACAGCAACTGGATGTAAAATCGGTGCTAGAATAAGTAAGGCTGCAGTAATATCCATAAACATACCAACAACTAACAGTAAAATATTAATAAAGAAAAGGATCAGATAAGGGTTTTCAGTTATTGACAGCATCATATTTGCCAGTAATTCTGGAATCCTTTCACTGGCGAGGAAAAAACTCAATATAGATGCTGAAGACATAATTAAAAAGATAATACCTGTATTTTTAGCAGTTTTCAAGAAAATTTCTGGAAGTTCTGATACTTTCAATGTCTTGGTAACAAAAAATCCAATAATAAAAGCATAAAAGACAGAGACTGCAGCAGCTTCAGTTGGGGTAAAGTAGCCGCTGAGGATTCCACCCAGGATGATAAAAGGCATGATTAAGGCTAGAATACTCTTTTTGAAAACTGCCCAGATTTCCTTAAAACTGGCTCTTTTTTCTGATTTGGGATAATTTCGCTTAACAGAAATAATATAGGTCATAATCATTAAAAATAATCCAATTAATAATCCTGGGATAATACCGGCAGCAAATAATCCAGCAATGGAAACTCCCATAATTGAACCGTAAATGACCATAATCGTGCTGGGAGGAATAATCGGACCAATGATAGAAGAAGCTGCCGTAATCGCCGCACTGAAATCTTCATCATAACCATCGTCCACCATCGCAGGAATCAATACAGAACCGATTGCAGCTGAATCAGCAACCGCTGCTCCAGTTATTCCAGCAAAGAAAATACTTGCTACAATATTGGCATGGGCCAGACCACCGCGGATATGTCCAACTAGGATATTGGAAAATTTAATTAGACTGTCAGTAATCTTACATCTATTCATTAGTTCTCCGGCAATCATGAAAAACGGCATTGCCATAATCGGGAACATGTCAATACCTGAAAAAAACCTTTGAGGCATAATATTCAGTAAAACTGGCATATTTGATTTAAATATCGATAACAGTGATGTAATACCAATTGAAAAACCAATTGGCACACCAAGAATTAATAAAATTGCAAAAGAAATTCCGATAAATGCTGGCATTATGTTTTTCCTCCCTTGGATGCTCTGACTTTCATTTTATATCCTTTGGACCAGCGGTAAATATCATTTAAAGTAATAAGTATCAGTTGTAATAAGGCAAGAAATGCTGAAGTAGGTACAGCAAGTAGAACATAAAACATAGAAATTCTCAGGGCAGGTGCAATCTGGCGCAGGCCATTTACCGCCATATCATAGCCGTAAACCATCAGCATATATAAAAAGACCCCGATGGCAATTCTAGTAAAATATTTATTTAATCTTTTGATACTTAAAGGAAGAAATTTTACAAATAATTGTAATCCCAGATGTTCATTTCTCCTGACACCCATACTGATTGCCAGTAAACCCATCCAGATCATCGTGTAACGGGCCAATTCTTCGGTCCATGTCAGAGGATTAGTCATTACATATCTGGAAAGAATACCAAGTAGAGTAGTAACTGTCATCGTCATGCCGAAAATTATTGCAAAATAACCTACTATTTTATCTATGAAAATACTGATTTTTTCAAAAACACTATCTTTTTCCATCATCTTCCTCCCCTTATTTAAGTGGAAAACTAAGGTAGAGTGCTCTACCTTAGTTTCCATAATTAACTATAGAGATTTCAAATCTTTTTCTGCATCTTTGATGGCTTTCATAAATTTATCGATCCAGGTTGGATCAACTTCCTGTTTCAACCATTCTATATAGCCGTCCTGAACTTTATTTTTAAAGAGAGCCCGCTCTTCAGCTGTTGGAGTATAAATTTCTAATCCGGCATCTTTTAATTTCTGGATGGCCTGTACATCTAATAATCTTTGAGCACCTCTATCAGAAATATTGGCAATTTCAGCTGCTTCTTTGACGATTTGCTGAAGGTCTCCAGGGAGAGAACTAAACCACTGATCATTGACCATAAACCAGTCTGTACCGTATAAATGATTTGTTAAGGTTACATATTTTTGAACTTCTTCCAGTTTACCAATTAAAATAGTTGGTAAGGGGTTCATCTGACCATCAATTACACCGGTCTGTAAAGAAGTATAAAGTTCTAACCAGGCAATTGGTGTTGCAGTTGCACCGAGTAAAGAAATCATTTTAATATGACCCGGGTTTTCCATTGTTCTAAATTTGAGTCCTTTCATATCTTCAGGGGTTCTGATTTCTCTGGTGTTATTGGTAAAAGCAAAAAAGCCGCCAGTTTCAGTAGTTGCCAGGCTTCTTACACCAGTTTTTTCCAGTAGGTCTTTTCGAAGTTCTTTACCAAACCAGCCGTCATAAACCCGCCAGGCGACATTATGGTTTTTAAAGGCAAAGGGAATATCCACGACGGCAATTGGTTCATAGAATTGAGCGACTCCACCAACAGAAGAAAGGGTGGCCTGAATTACATTATTCTGTACATTAACGAAGTTTTCACGTTCTTTACCTAGGACACCACCAGGATAAAGTTCAACTTCAATTCGTCCGTTAGAAGCTGATTCTACATGAGCCTTAAATGAACTAGCAAAACTACCTTCATTAGAATTATAAATATCATTTGGCATCTGGAAGGCAAATTTCATGACAAAGGTTTCCTGAGCTCCTGCCTGAACCACAAATGTAAATACTAATATAAAGCCGATCAACAGAGTTAATAATTGTTTTTTCTTCATTTTCTCCTCCTTATTGTGTTAGGACAAAATTCTACAAGAATGACAACGCTAACCAAAAACCTCCTTTCAGAATAATAATCTGAAAATTCAAGTATCGCCAATGTCTAAATATTAAATAAAATTTAGAACATTTAATGAATATTCAATAAGACTTAACATTTTCCTGCAAGTTTTTAAAATATTTTTAATAATTTTGAATTTAATTGTTAGATCTTGTCGAAAATAATAAGAAATTTACTCTGTAGTCTGTTAGTTATAGATTTTATTGGTAGAAAACCAAATGAGTTTCCCCCGAGGAGCATCAAGCGATTAGATGATAGGGGAAACATGTTATAGAATTAACTATGGGAGGAAGATGAACTTGTTAAAGTTGTTAAAAAGTAGCAGGTTAATTTGACAAACTAGCCCAGATACCCAGTAGGTAGCTTGCACCTAGTGCTCTATCATAGAGACCATAGCCAGGTTTACCCGATTCGCCCCAGATCATACGGCCGTGGTCTGGTCTCAATGTTCCGGTGAAATTTACCTCGTAAAGTGCCTTCATAATACCTACAATATTAAGGCTGCCATTTTCATTGGGATGGGCCGATTCATAAAAAGATTTTGGTCCCAATTTTTTGACATTGCGAACATGCATAAAAAATATTTTATTCATTCCACCAAATTCTCTGATAATTTCAATCAGGTTATTGTCAGGATTTACTCCCAGTGATCCGGTACAGATTGCCAGACCATTGCTGGGACTTGGAACCAGATTAATTAATCTTCGTAGATTGGACTGATTTGTAATTATTCTGGGTAAGCCGAAAATAGACCAAGGTGGATCATCAGGGTGAATGGCAAGTTGGATATCATATTTTTCTGCTGCTGGAACAACTGCTTTTAAGAAATATTCAAGATTAGTCCATAACTTTTCCTGGTCAAGTGTTTGATATTTTTGCAGTAGGTTTTTTAATTCTGTTTGTTGATAACTTGCATCCCAGCCAGGTAGAGTAAATGGTTCGTTGATAGGATCGGTTTTTTTAATCTGCTCATCATTGTAAATTAATGTTTGGGATCCGTCAGCTAAATTATATGCTATTTCTGTTCTGGTCCAGTCAAAGACAGGCATAAAATTATAACAGACTGTTTTAATACCAGCCCGGGAAAGATTTTTTAAATTACTAATAAAATTAGTAATATATCTGTCTCTGGTTTTAAGTCCAAGTTTAATCTCTTCATGTACTGGTACACTTTCTACTGTATCAAAATTAAAACCATGGTCATTAATTTCTTTTTTTAGTGCTTGGATTTCTGTAAACGGCCAGACTTCCCCAGGGGGAATGTTATAAATAGCAGAGACGATACCTTTAATTCCGGGGATCTGTTTAATTTGAGACAATTTAACATGATCATCTTTACCATACCAACGCATACTCAGTTTCATATAAAACCCTCCAATTATAACTAATTATAATAGAATAATTAAGCAAACTAAAGCTAGCTTAAAATAAACGCCTGTAAAGAACAAAAATAATTTTGATTTGTCTGAAAAATTATATTATACTAAAGACATGATAACTGATATATCACATTTTATATATTAACTATAACACATTTTTAATAAAAATTGGAAGTGAAAGTAATGATGCAAATTTCAAAAATAAGTATTACCGAGCAAATTTACAATATTTTAAAAGAAAAAATCTTGCTGCAGGATTATGAAATTGGCAAGAAGATTAATACAAAAGAAATTGCTAATGAATTTAATATAAGTGTTATGCCGGTCAGAGATGCTTTGCTACAACTTGATAACCAGGGTCTGATTGTAAATAAACCACGGGTCGGTTTTTTCGTCCGTAGTTTTAGTAAAAAGGAAATTATAGAGATTATGGAAGTTCGAAAAATGTATGAGGTTTATGCTCTGGAAAATCATTTTGCTACCATTAATATTAAAGAAATTGAAAGAATAAATATATTAATGAAAGACTTTGGCAAAGATCTGACCAGAGAGAAATTTGACCAAATTGATACTGAACTCCATGAATTAATAATAAATGCTTCAGATAATGATTTTTTTATTGAATCATATATTAAAATTGAAGATTTATTTGTTATTTTTAAGCATTTGAATAAAGATAGGATGGGAAATTCTCATCATGAACACCTGAAGCTAACAGAGAGCATTATATCCGGCAACAAGGAAAAGTCACTTGATATTTTGAAAAAGCACCTTGATCAAGTCACAGATTCGATTATTCAAAATATCGAGAGGAAACAAAAAACTGGCTAAGATAAAATTTTAACTATCGTAATATATCAGATATTACATGTTAGATGTTAAATATTACAACTTAATTGTGGCAGGAGGGATTTCAGTGAAAATAACAGGATTAAAATTATATACTGTTCCACCCCGTTGGTTGTTTCTGAAAATAAGTACTGACCAGGGAATTTCTGGCTGGGGGGAGCCGGTAGTTGAAGGCAGAGCAGCAACCGTGAAAGCTGCCGTAAAAGAGATGGAAGCTTACCTGGTTGGCAGAAACCCAATGCAAATTGAGGATATTTGGCAGACTTTGTACCGAGCCGGTTTTTACCGTGGTGGTCCGATTTTAATGAGTGCCATCGCAGGAATTGATCAAGCACTCTGGGATTTAAAAGGTAAATTTTATGGCTTACCAGTATATGAAATGTTAGGTGGTAAGGTCAGAGATAAAGTTAAAGTATACTCCTGGATCGGTGGAGACCGACCAGATAATGTGGCTGAAGCTGCCTTAGAAAAAAAAGAAGCTGGTTTTCAGGCTATTAAAATGAATGCATCTGAAGAAATGCATTATATTGATAATTATTCTAAAGTGGACGAAGTTGTGGCAAGAGTAGCTACAATTAGGGAAAAAGTTGGACAGGATTTTGGCATTGCGGTAGATTTTCACGGCAGAATCCATAAGCCGATGGCGAAAATTTTGTTTAAAGAGTTAGCCCCATATCGTTTGATGTTTATTGAAGAACCAGTTTTATCAGAGAATTTGGAAGCACTTGATAATTTAAATAGTTATGGTATTCCGATTGCTCTGGGAGAAAGGTTATTTTCACGCTGGGATTATAAAAAAGTATTTGCAGAAGGCCGGGTTGATATTATCCAGCCTGATCTTTCTCATGCCGGGGGAATAAGTGAAGTGAAAAAAATTGCCAGTATGGCAGAAGCATATGATTTAGCTGTTGCACCCCATTCTCCATTGGGTCCAATTAATCTGGCTGCCTCACTGCAAATTGATGCCTGTACCCCAAATGTATTCATCCAGGAACAGAGTCTGGGGATTCATTACAATCAGGGTAGTGACTTACTGGATTATTTGCATAATAAAGATCTTTTTAAATACCAGGATGGTTTTGTCTTAATTAGTGAGCAACCGGGTCTGGGTGTAGAAATCAATGAAGAACTGGTTAAAGAGAAAGCAAAAACTGGGCACAGTTGGAAAAACCCAATCTGGAGAAATACAGATGGGACAATTGCTGAGTGGTGAGTTTTAAAGGAGGTGGAGCTGATGATAAATCAGGAACTGGTTGCTTCCGGTAATAACTATCTGACTGATGAAGTAGTCGATGCTTACATAAAGCAAATTTCAGAACAAATTTCCCGGAAGACAAAGAAAATATTGATTATTCCACCTGATTATACCCGGAAAGCTTCTGGTGCTGGCAAGATAACAGCCAAATTAGCTAATCAACTTTCTGATAAAGAAATTACAATTATGCCAGCTTCGGGAACTCATGCTCCTATGACCTCACAGGAAATTAAAAAAATGTTTGGTAGTAGGTTGTCTTTAGAAAAATTTGTTGTCCACCGATGGCGAAAGGATACAGCTGAAATTGGTACAATTAGTGCAGACTTTATTCAGGAATTAATTAATGAAGAATTTACAGAAGATATTCCTGTCAGGATTAACAAAAGGTTGGTCGAAGATGATTATGACCTGATTATTTCTATCGGCCAAGTTGTACCACATGAAGTGGTAGGGATGGCAAACTACAGTAAAAATGTTTTTGTTGGATGTGGAGGGGTTGACATTATAAATTATTCCCACTATATCGGTGCTATAGCTGGCATGGAAAATTATATGGGTAAAGATCACTCTCCTGTCAGAAAAATTTATGATTTTGCCGAAGAAAATTTTGCAAAAAATATTCCTCTTTTATATATTCTGACAGTTAGTTCAACTGAAATAAACCCAGAGACAGGCCTGACAAAGTTAAAGGGGTTGTTCTGTGGTAGAGAACGCAGAACTTTTGAAAAAGCTGTCCAGTTAAGCCAGCAGGAAAATATTATATATTTGGAAAAACCACTACAGAAAGTAATTGTTTATTTGGAACCGGAAAAATTTAAAAGTACCTGGTTGGGTGGAAAAGCAATTTATCGCACCAGAATGGCTATTGCAGATGGGGGAGATTTGATTATAGCTGCTCCCGGATTAAAAAGGTTTGGTGAAGACCCTGAAATCGATAGATTGATTAGAAAATATGGTTATGCTGGAGTAAAAGAGGTTATGGCAAAGGTAAATAAATATCAGGAATTAAAAAATAATTTATCTGCAGCCGCTCATATGATTCATGGATCAAGTGAAGGTAGATTTAACATATCTTTTGCAGCACCTGAAATGAATAGGAAAGAAATTGAAGCAGTCAATTTTAATTTCCTTCCCTATCAGGATCTGGAAAGAAAATATAAGCTGACAGAACTAACAGAAGGATTTAATCAAATAAAATTTGATGGTAAAACAGAAGAAATATTTTATATAGATAATCCGGCTACTGGTCTCTGGGTAGCAGATAGGTATTAATAGGTCAAAGGTTATAAATCTTATAAGGCCTTTAATATAAAGAAGCGAAAGGGGTGATTGCAAGAGAGGGAAAAGCCTACTGAATGTAAGTTATTATATTTCATAAAAATCAAGGGGGATTTATTAATGAAAAAGTTATCTGTTCTATTAATAGTTGTATCTTTAATGGTAGTATTTAGTTTTAATGTTATGGCTCAGGATTATGCTGAGGAGATTACTATCTATAACTCTGGTGGCTTGGAACATGATCCTGCTACTGCCAAGGACATTGAAAGATTTGAAAAAGAATATGGTGTAACTGTAAATGTTGTTGAAGTTCCATGGCAGTACCAGATTGACAAGTTAACTACTGTTTTCTCTTCAAAATCTTCACAGGTTGACGCCTTTGTTGGTTCATATTTTATGTTGACTAACTTTGCTATGCCTAAATGGTTAGAACCAATTCCATTTACTGAAGAAGAAGAAAAACGTTTCAGTCCTGGTGTTTTGGCTGCAAGTACTTATAAAGGAGTAACTTATGGTGCTCCACGGATGATGAAAGATACTCAATTATATTATCGAACTGATCTACTTAAAGAAGCTGGCCTGGAAGTACCAAAGACCTGGGATGACTTAGTAAAAGTTGCTAAAGCTTTAACTAAAGATACTGATGGTGATGGAAATATTGATCAGTATGGCTTCGGCTATCTTGGCGCAGACAAATTAGGTTTTACTTTCCGTACTTTCCTCTATCAGTCAGGTGGAGAAATGTTTGATGAAAGCTTAAATCCAGTATTCAACAGTTCTGCTGGTGTAAAAGCCTTAACTTTCATGAGTGACCTAGTTAACAAACATAAAGTTACTCCTAAAGGTATTATTAGTATGGGTGAAGGTAATGTTGGTGACCTATTTATCAGTGGTAAACTGGCCTCAGTTGCAAGTGTTCCACCACTTCATGAAAGAATTCTAAGTTCAGATTTAAAAGACAAAGCTTCCATAGCACTGGCACCAAGCGGAGATGTTACAAATACTACTTATCTAGATGGTAATGTAATCTTTGTCAGCAGTTTTTCAAAGAAAAAAGATACAGCAATTGCTTTTGCAAAGTTCATGTCTAATTATCAATCATCATTACATGAATTAGTAGTAGAAGGAAATAATTCACCAAATCCACATGTATTTTCCGATCCAGAAGTTACCGAAAAGTTCCCAGAAAAATGGGTTAAAGTATTGGAAGAAAGTGTAAAAGACGTCAAAGCTGAAAACTATCCTTTCTATCTGCAGGTAGAGCAGACATTAAGACAGGAAATTCAGAATGCACTTAATGGTACAAAGACCCCTGAAAAAGCATTAGATGATGCAGCAAAAGCTATTGATGAACTATATAGCAACGTTCTGGGTATTTAATTAACTAAACAGGAAGGGCCTGTTCGTTGATAGGCAGGCCCTTTTTCAATACTATTGGTAATAATTAAGAAAGGAGTTGTACCAGATGTTAAAAAAATTATTTGATAAACATTTTCATTATTGGATAATATTGCCTTCTATTTTCCTGCTTGCTTTTGTGGTAGTTTATCCGACATTTAATCTTTTTTATACAAGTCTTTTCATGAAAAACGGCCAACTAGGTATAACCAGATTTGTAGGATTGCAGAACTATCAAAAGTTACTTTTTGAAGATAGCAAATTCTGGCCTTATCTTGCTCATACTTTTATTTATGTTGGTTCAGCAGTAACAATTAGTTTGATTTTGGGACTAATTATTTCTAATATTTTAAATAAAGCTATCAAATTTAGAGGTGCATTGCGAACAATGATGTTGCTTCCCTGGATGATTCCACTGGTTTTAACTGGGATAACCTGGCGCTGGATAATGCAGGATATTTATGGGGCTTTTAATGCTATTTTGATGCAGTTAGGAATCATTGATCAATCAATTGCCTGGCTGACAGAAGCAAATTCTGCTATGGCAAGTGTTATAACGGCTGACTTCTGGGCAAATACACCATTTGTAACCATCATTTTACTGGCAGGCTTACAATCAATTCCAGATCAATTATATGAAGCTGCTAATGTTGATGGAGCAAACGGCTGGCAGAAATTTTGGCATATTACTTTACCATTATTAAAACCGTCAATTTTTGTTGCTCTGGTAATGAGAACCCTTTTTGCTATTAGGGCTCTGGATATTGTTTATGCACTAACTGGTGGAGGTCCTGGATCAAGTACAGAAGTACTGGCAAGTTATATATATAATTTAGGTCGAAGATGGCTACGGATGGGCTACGGTTCTGCTGTAGGAGTTATTCTCTTGCTGATTACCATTATGCTGGTCTTTTTATTCATGTACATCCTGAAGCCAGAATCGGTAAAGGAGTGAAATAGTCGATGAAATTTGGAAAAAACACACTTGATACAGGTGATAATATTAACTTATGGCAGTATTTCTTTCTGGCAATCTATATTGTTTTCAGCATTTTTCCAATTTACTGGATTTTTATCACAGCTTTAAAAACACCTTCCGCAGTGCTTCAACTTCCGGTGAACTGGATCCCTGAAAATATCACAATTGAAAACTTTTTTTATGTTTTTCAGGAACGGCCTTACTTAAGTTATACCGTTAATTCTATAATTGCTGCAGTAAGTTCGACTATAGTCTGTGTAGTTCTGGGAACTCCGGCAGCCTACAGTTTCAGTCGGTTTAAATTTATTGGCCATAGATTTATGTTCATTTCTGTACTGGTCAGTCGAATGATTCCACCAATTGCTCTCATTGTACCCTTTTATACAATGATGCAACGTTTTGGTTTAATTGATACCAGAATCGCATTAATTATTACTTATTCATTTTTTAATTTGCCGTTTGTAATCTGGGTCATGAAAAGTTATTTTGATGAAATACCGACTGGTCTGGATGAGGCAGCCCGGATAGATGGAGCGAGTAAATGGCAGACATTTACCCAGGTAATACTGCCGATTACTTTTCCGGGGATAGCGGCTTCAGCAATGTTAGCATTTATTTTCAGTTGGAATGAGTTTGTCTTTACATTGGTTTTAACTTTAACACCACATGCTAAAACTTTACCAATTGGATTAATGGATTTTATAGCTGATGACTTTATTGATTGGGCTAGATTAATGGCTGGAGGTTTACTGGCTGCTTTACCGGCTATTATTTTTGGAGTTTTCTTTCAGAAATATATTGTAGGAGGATTAACTAGAGGGGCAGTCAAGGAATAGACATTACAATGAATAGGACTGAGGTGAAAATATTGTTAAGAAGTCAGGAAATAAGAAAAAAGGGACCGGAAATCGATGCGCTGCGTTTGGGAATGGATTGGGGTCCTGAAGATCTAGATAAAATGCAAATTGTCATAGCAAGTACTTATGGAAACGGACATCCGGGTAGTTTTCACCTTGAAAAATATATGGAAATATTAAAAGAAGAACTTGATAAAAAAGAGGTAAAAGGAAGCCCTATGATGGTTTCAGATATTTGTGATGGAATAGCCCAAGGCCATGATGGCATGAATTATTCATTGGTTTCCCGGGAAATGATTGCTAATATGGTAGAGATTCAGGCTATGGCAGCACCTTATGATGGTCTGGCCTTGATGTCGAGTTGTGACAAATCAGTACCCGCACATCTGATGGCTATGTTAAGAATAAATCTGCCGGCAATTCATCTTGCTGGGGGTTCCATGGCTGCGGGTCCGAAAGGACTTACTTTAGAACAAGTAGGCACCTATAGTGCAGAACTTAAAAGAGGATTAATTACTGATGATGAATTTAAAAATTATCAATATCAGGCCTGTCCAAGTTGTGGAGCATGTCAGTTTATGGGGACAGCTTCAACAATGCAGTTGCTGGCAGAAGCACTTGGTTTAGCTTTACCTGGTGCTGCATTAATTCCTTCTACCAGTACTGCCCTGGAAATGATGGTTAGACAGGCAAGTAGCTATTTAATTGATCTTGTGAAAAAAGACTTAAAACCGGCTGATATTGTTACTAGAAAGTCATTTGAAAATGCGGTCATGATTCATGCTGCAATCGGTGGATCGACTAATGCTCTACTTCATCTACCGGCAATTGCACATGAGTTAGATATAGAACTTGATATAAATTTATTTGATGAAATACACCGCAAAATACCATTTATTACAAATATTAAAACAAGTGGGGAGTATCCGACCAGATTTTTCTGGTATGCAGGCGGTTTACCAGCAGTGATGCAGGAGTTAAAAGATTATCTGCACCTTGATCAGCTGACTGTAACGGGAAAAACATTGGGTGAAAATTTGGCTACATTAGATAAATTAAAGTATCTAGATTATATGAAAAAGGATCGGCCGAAACAATTTCCGGGAGAAAATAAAGTAATCTACTCTGCTAAAAAACCTCTTCAGCAGGAAGGAGCTATTGCTGTTCTCAGAGGAAATCTAGCACCTGAAGGTGCTGTTGTTAAACATTCTGCTGTTGATCCAGCGATGCATCGGTTTAAAGGAAAAGCTAAACCATTTGATACAGAAGAAGAAGCTCTGGAGGCTGTATTGTCCGGTGAGATTAAACCAGGAGATGCCGTTCTGATTAGATATGAAGGTCCGAAAGGTTCTGGTATGCCGGAAATGTTTTATACCAGTGAAGCTATTGCTTCTGACGTTGAACTGAATAAGGCTACGGCGTTGATAACAGATGGAAGATATTCAGGTGCAACTCGCGGCCCTGCCATTGGCCATGTATCTCCAGAAGGTGTAGATGGAGGACCAATTGCACTTGTAGAGAATGATGATATAATAGAGATAAATATTCCAGAAAGAACCATCAACATTGTGGGTATCAAGGGTGCAGAAATGGAACTAGATAAAATAGCAGAAATATTAAAACAGAGAAAGAAAAGTTGGAAAAAACCTGCACCCAGTTTTAACAAAGGTACTTTGGGACTTTATGTTAGAAATGCAGTTTCTGCTGCTAAAGGTGGTTATTTAAAATTGGATTGAAAGTGAGGCAGGAAGATGAATAATGTGGTATCTATCGGGGAAACAATGGTGCTCTTTAATCCGATGGAAAATGGTCCCTTACGTTATGCAGAGACATTTAAAAAACAGCTAGCCGGAGCTGAATCAAATGTAATGATTGGTCTGGCCAAACTGGGCTGTCAGGTAGGTTGGATTAGCTGGTTAGGTGATGATGAACTGGGTCATTTTGTTAAAAATTTTATCCGCGGAGAAGGTGTTAACACTGATCAGGTCAGCTTGGTTCCAGGTGAAAAAACGGGAGTTTTTTTCCGGGAACGGAGGTCGGTAGGTAGTTCAAATGTCTATTATTATCGAGATAATTCTGCTGCTAGTAAATTGCAATTTTCAGATTTGAATCTTGATTATCTCAAAAAATTTGATTATCTGCATTTAACCGGAATAACTCCGGCACTGAGTTCTAACTGTCGGGAAATGACTGAAGATTTAATTGAGTTTGCCCGAATTAACAAAATAAAACTTATTTTTGATCCAAATTATCGTTCAAAATTATGGTCTAGAGAGGAAGCAAAAACTTTTATCCAATCTATACTACCAGAAATAGATATTTTGTTGCCGGGAATTGATGAGGCAGAGATTTTGTTAGGACCAAAAGCTGATCCCCGAGATTATGTTGAAAAGTTGCTTGAACTGGGTCCTGAAATAGTTGCCTTAAAACTTGGGCCTGAAGGTGCAGTGGTTGGCAGTCAAAATAAGATTATTACAGTGCCGGGCTATAAGAGAGAGGCTGTTGATCCAGTAGGAGCTGGTGATGCTTTTGCAGCAGGATTTATTTCAGCTTTAGTTGAAAGGCAGGGGATTGTTGAAGCAGCCAGGCGAGCTAATGCTTGTGGTGCATTTGCTGTTAGTCTGCCAGGTGATGTGGAAGCTCTGCCTGATAAAAATAATTTGCAGGATTTTTTTAAGCAAAAAAGTGATGTAAATAGATAAAAGAGGTGAGTAAAATGGATAAATGGGAAATTTTAAGAGAAGTTAGTGAGACAGGACTGGTAGCAGTTGTCAGGGCAGAAAATGCCGATCAGGCATTAAAGCTGGCCAAGGCCATCAAGGCTGGTGGAGTAAAAGCAATTGAGATTACGATGACTGTACCAGGTGCAGTAGATGTTATCAAGGAGATGAACGAGCAATCAGGTGATGAGATCATTCTGGGAGCAGGTTCAGTCCTTGATGCGGAGACAGCCAGAGCCTGTATGTTGGCTGGAGCAAAATATATAGTTTCTCCAAGTCTTGATAAAGCTACAATAGAGATTTGTAACCGCTATCAGGTACCAGTCATGCCGGGCGCGATGAGTGTCACAGAAGTAGTTAAAGCTATGGAGTACGGAGCAGATGTAGTTAAAGTATTTCCGGCCACTCTGTTTGGGCCAAAAATTGTTAAGGCAATAAAAGGACCGCTACCTCAGGCACCATTACTGCCGACTGGGGGAGTAAGTCTTGCTAATGTTAAAGACTGGATTAAAGCAGGTAGCTTTGCAGTGGGAGTAGGAAGTGCGCTTACAGGACCGGCCAAAGGTGGAGATTATCAGAAAGTAACAGAAACAGCCAGAGAATTCATTAGACTGATCAAAGAAGCAAGATCAGAATAAGAAGTTTTTGTAGAAAGGAAGGTAGATGATGATGTCTAAAAAGGTAATAACTTTTGGAGAGATAATGCTCAGACTAACCCCGCCTGATTATAAAAGGTTTATCCAGACAGATAGTTTTAATGTAATTTATGGTGGTGGAGAAGCAAATACAGCAGTATCCCTAGCAAATTACGGTTTAGATGCACACTTTGTCAGTAAACTACCGGAAAATCCAATCGGCCAGGCAGCATTAAATGAACTGCGCCGTTATGGAGTCAAAACAGATTACATAGCTAGGGGTGGAGACAGGCTGGGTATATACTATTGTGAGAATGGAGCTAGTCAGCGCCCCTCCAATGTCATCTATGACAGAGCTTATTCAGCAATAGCAGAAGCAGAGAGCGAAGACTTTGACTGGAAAGAAATATTTGCTGATGCAGATTGGTTTCATTTTACAGGAATAACACCAGCTTTAAGTAAAAGAATGTCAGAGGTAACGTTAGAAGCAGTGCAGGCGGCAAAAAAAGCAGGAATTAAAGTCAGCTGCGATTTAAATTATCGGGCCAAACTCTGGAGTAAAGAGCGGGCCGGTGAAGTAATGAGTGGACTGATGGAATATGTAGATATAGTGATAGCCAATGAAGAAGATGCAGAGATGGTTTTTGGAATCAAGAGTGGTTCAGATATTACCAGTGGTGAAATTAATGTAGAAGGTTACCGGGATGTAGCCGGGCAGTTGATCGACCGCTTTGATCTGGAACTGGTTGGCAGTCATTTAAGAATCAGCCACAGTGCTTCAGATAACGGTTGGCTGGTAGTATTATATAATGGAGAAGAATTTGTGCAGTCAAAAAAATATGATATTCATATTGTAGATCGAGTAGGTGGAGGAGACTCCTTTGCTGGAGGATTGATCTACTCACTGTTAAGTGAGAAGAGTTTACAGCAGGCAGTTGAGTTTGGTGCAGCAGCCTCATGTCTCAAACAATCGATTCCAGGAGATTTTAACCATGTCAGTGTGAAAGAGGTAGAGACACTGGCCGGTGGTAATGCTTCTGGTCGTGTGAAAAGGTAAAAATTTGGAAAACATTTAACATGGTCAAAATAAGATCAAAATATAATGAATATGAACCAGGGGAAGAGGGTGAACTATCTTTTCCTGGTTTTTTATGTCTAATTAACAGAAAAATAAATCAATATTGACAATAATAATAATTAAGTATATAATTAAAGTGAACAAAAATTCAGGCAATGAAATTTTGTAAAAGGAGGTGTAATTGATCGCTAATTCAGAATTAGATTTAATGACTAAAGTAGCCATTCTATATTATAAAAAAGAATTAAATCAAAGTACTATTGCTATAAATCTAGGAATATCACGACCAAAAGTAAGTAGATTAATCAAAAAAGCAAGAGAAGAAGGAATAGTCAAGATAGAAATTATCAGCCCTGTGACAGATACATCATATCTAGAAAGTGAACTGGCAGATAAGTATAATTTAAAAGAATTTATAATTGTTGATATAACAGATGAGGAATCAGAGGAAGAACGTAAAACAGAAGTAGGTACTGCCGGTATAAAGTTTCTAGAAAGAATAGCTACCGGAACAGAGTATCTAGGTATTTCTGCTGGGACAACCTTACATCATTTTGCTAGAAAAGCTCATCCAGTCGGAAAAGAAGATTTTAAAATTATTCCCACTGTTGGCGCGCTGACAGATACCGGTTTAAGCTATAATTGCAATGAAATTACTAATATTCTTTCCGCAAAGCTGGGTGGGACAAACTATTTATTAAATGCTCCAGCTTTTGTTCAGGATAACAAAACAGCAGCTGTATTTAAAAAAGAAGACCGTATCAAAAAAATATATGATCTATACGATAAATTAGAAATTATTGCTCTGGGAATTGGGGTAGCTGATGAAACACACCCTTTAATTCAAGGACGTTTAAGTAGTCAAGAACTTACTGAATTCAGGCAATTACCTCTCTGTGGCAGTATTGGTTCCATCTTTTATGACTTGGCAGGCAAGATTATTGATCTGCCTTTTAAAGAAAGAATCATTGGTATTGGTTCAGAAAAGATTTTAAAAACTGATTTTCGTATTGGCCTAGCCGTGGGAGATTATAAAAGGCAGGCTGTACTGGGAGCTTTAAGAACTAACTTAATTAATGTTTTAATTACAGACAGATCAATGGCAAATTGGCTTAATGAACAAAAATAAAAGGAGTGAAAATTATGCGTAAAAAAATTACAATGTTATTAATTCTGACCTTATTATTCACTGTTTCAGTCACTGGTTTAGCTGCAACTAAGAAGATAGCAGTCTTAACCCCCTATCTACAATCAGTCACCACAAATACGATGATTAAATCTTTTGAAGAAAAAGCAGAAGCGCAAGGTTGGGATGTCACAGTAATTGATACTAAAGGTAACTTTAATGCCCTAGCAAACCGTTATGAAGATGTTATTGCCCAGCAGGTTGATGCAATTGTCATGGGGATGGGAGATCCCAATCAGTTGAAAAAGCAAATTCAGCTTGCTAATGAAGCAGGTATTCCTGTCTTCGGTGGAGATGCCGGCTATATCGAAGGAATGGAAATGAACGTTACTTCCAATAACTATGTATTGGCTGCACAGAATACATCTTATCTCTTAAATAAAATTGGAAAGGGTAAAGTCGTAAAACTGTATCACTCAGCCCATCCAGGTGTGCATAAAAGAGAAATCATCTTTGATGCAATCGCAAACTCCAGAGAAGAAATAGAAGTAGTAGCAAAACATTTTGTTCAAGTACCAGGCCCAATCGAAGATGCCCGTAAGGCCATGCAGTCTATCTTACTCTCCAATCCTGATATCGACGGTGTCTGGGCTGCCTGGGATGAACCAGCAATCGGTGCTGCTCTAGCTATTAAACAGGCAGGCAAAGAAGATGATATTGCTGTAGTTGGTATTGATGGTAACTCACAGGCATTAGAAATGATTGCCGATGGTTCACCAATCAAAGCAACTGTCAAGCAGAACTTTACAGCTATGGGTGAAATTCTAGTAGAACAAATGAAACGAGTATTTAATGGTCAGGAAGTTACTGATAAAATTATCTATGCTCCAGCAACATTAATTACAGATGGTAATGTAGACAAGTTTCTTGATAAGTAAATTTTGATTTAATTGTCTGCAACCCCCGCTTGCGGGGGTTGCAACTTTAAGAAAGGTTGGTGAAAAATGAAGCAAAAACTCTTACAAATAAATGCATTAACAAAAACCTTTCCCGGAGTTAAAGCACTGGATGATGTTGATTTCACCCTCAAGCAGGGAGAGATTAGAGCCTTAATTGGTGAAAACGGAGCCGGTAAATCAACTATGATCAAAATACTCGCCGGTATCTACCAAAAAGATAGTGGAGAAATAATCTTTCAGGGTAAAAAAGTAGATATAGATGAACCAGCCAAAGCTAAAAAATTAGGTTTAGCTTTTATCCATCAGGATGTTAACTTAATCCCCTATTTTAATGCAATTGAAAATATTTGGTTAGGATTTAACTATCCTAGAGAGGGATTTAAATTTAATAAAAAACAGATGGAAGCAGAAGTAAAAGAGCTGACAGATAAATTAAGTTTTGAATTTGATCTGCACAGACCAGTTTCACAATTATCAACAGCCAACAAATGGTTAGTGGCGATTCTTAAGGCATTTATGATGGATGCAAAATTACTGGTACTTGATGAACCAACAGCTGCCCTTACTGATAAAGAAGTAAAGGAATTATTTATAAATCTTAAAAGAATTAAGCAGTTGGGGATTGGTATCATCTATATTTCACATAGGTTAGAAGAAATATTTGAAATAGCCGATTCTATTACAGTCTTGAAAAATGGTCAGAAAGTGGCTGATCGTAAGATAGATGAAGTTGACAAAGAAACTCTGATTAAACTAATGACTGGTAAAAAAGCATTGACCCGTTTTCCCAAGCGAGAAGATACAAATAAGAGTGAAAAGAACATTTTGGCAGTAAAAAATCTTTCAGGTAATGACTATCAGAATATATGCTTTAATTTAAAAGAGAATGAAATACTTGGTTTTTTTGGTCTGGTCGGAGCAGGTAGGACAGAACTGATGGAATCAATATTTGGTCTGCGAGAGATTAGAACTGGTCAGATAAAACTTGCCAATACAGAAATAGAGATAAAAAATCCAGGCCAAATGGTACAGTCAGGCATAGTCTTAATACCTGAAGACAGAAGAGATGCAGGTCTTGTTTTAAATATGGGAGTAGATGAAAATATATCGTTACCCAATCTTAATTTAATGACTAAATCATCCTTTTTAAAAAACATAGATAAAAGTAAACAGAGAAAAGAAGCTGCACAAATAGTAGAAAAATTAAATGTAAAGACACCTTCGCTCACACAACCAGTTAAGTATCTCAGTGGTGGTAATCAACAAAAAGTCGTTATTGGTAAATGGTTATTTCGGGATACATCTGTATTTATATTTGATGAACCGACAGTAGGGATCGATGTTGGAGCCAGAAGTGAAGTTTATGCACTGATCAATAATTTAGTAGCAGATGCAGGCGTTATCGTAGTTTCATCTGATCTCATGGAAGTAATGGGTATCTGTGATCGGATAGCTGTGATGAGTAACGGACAGTTAACAGGCATAGTAGATAAAAAAGATTTCAGTGAAGATAAGATTCTTCAACTGGCTTATAAGGAGGTTGAATAAATGAAAAACATTTTAAGAAAGTATGGAACAGTTATTGGCTTATTTCTAATTATAATTATTTTTTCAATTTTAAAACCTGGTGTATTTCCAACACTCAGAAACTGGACAAATATCCTAGAACAAATCTCACTCTTAGCAGTAATTGCTATTGGAGCTACTGTGGTCATGGTGATTGGAGAATTCGACCTTTCTATCGCTAGTGTAGCAAGTTTTGCTGGAATTATGACAGCAGGTCTTTTAGTAAAAGGGATTTCTATGTTCCTGGTTATTCCAATTGTTCTTTTAGTAGGATTCCTCTTTGGTTTAATCAATGGATTTTTTGTCTCAAAACTAAATATCTTATCATTTATAACTACCCTTTCAAGTGGTACATTTCTAGGCGGAATTACTTTCTGGTATTCTGGAGGAACAATAATTTTTTCTGGCATCCCTGATCAGTTTTTGATATGGGGGCAGGGAGAGTTGTTTGGCATCCCAATGGTAATCTGGATTATGCTCCTGATCTTTTTCATCTTTCTCTATATCTTTAATCAGACAATGCTCGGTAGACATCTTTATGCTATTGGAGGGAATGAAAAAGCTGCCCGCTATTCAGGTATCAAAGTAGAAAAGAATAAACTGATTGCCTTTGGCCTGACAAGTGTACTGGCTGCCCTGACTGGTATTTTACTTGCCTCTAAGTTAGGTTCAGCCCACCCAACAGCAGGAGGAGGCTTTTTGCTAAAATCTTATGCCACTGTCTTTCTGGGCATGACACTCTTTAAACAGGGAGAACCAAATATACCTGGTACCTTAGTTGGTGTCTTAATCATGGGTGTACTGGCAAATGGGTTAACACTTCTATATGTACCAAATTATTTCCAGGATATGCTGACAGGCTCAATCATCATCGCTGCCTTAGTATTCCAGGGTATGAAAGTACAAAATAACTGATATAAAGCAGGTGTTAAAATGAATACAGTAAAAAACTTAACTGAATATTTATCATTAAAAAAAGAAAATAATGAACCAATCTTGATAGCTTATCTGCCTGCTGCTTACCCTGATCAGCAGACTTCAGAAAGATGGATCAAATTACTACTCAATAACGGCGTTGATGGGCTGGAATTAGGTTTTCCTTCCCGTAAACCAGAAATGGACGGTAAAGTAATCAGTGAAGCACACCAGCAAGTCTATCAACAAGGTTTTAAAAGAAATAATTATATTGAGCTTGCTAAAAATATAATTATGGAGACAGGTTTTAATAGGTTGATAGCAATGGGTTACTGGCAGCAATTAAAAGCAGACTTTATGCAGCATTTTTTAGATAAATGGAAAAAAGCTGAACTTACTCCGCTGATTTTTCCTGATCTTGATGCAAAAGAAAGTAAAGACATATTAAGAAAAAATGGCTATAGTATCATTCCCTTTATGGATAAAAGAGAGAAGATAATAAATTATCAACCAGGTAAAGAGCCTTTTATCTATTGTCCTACTTATCTGGGTAAAACAGGACAGGAAAATTCCTTTGATAGAGACCATTTAGTAAGTTTGAAAAAGACTCTTGATAAATCAGCTTTGCGGGATAAACCACATCTGGCAGGTTTTGGTATAAGTAGTGGGGCTGATGCAAGAAAAGTAATGGATTTAGGTTATGATGGTGTTATTGTCGGGAGTGCCTTTTTAAAGAAATTTAATGAGAGTGAAGCAGAGGCGATGGCATTATTGAAAGATTTAAAAAACGGCATTGCTAAGGAGTGATTTGATGTCAACTGAAAAATATATCTTGACCTATGATATTGGTTCAACAGCAGTTAAATTAATTGTTTTTGATACAAATTTAAAGCCAGTTTATCAGAATCAAAAAGCAGTTGATACTTACCAGGAAGATGGTTATCAATATCAGCAGGCAGAAGACTGGTGGAATTTAGTTATAGAGTTAACACAAAAAATGCTGGAAGCAGGAAAAATTTCTGCAGAGCAGATTATTGCGATTGCTGCAACTGGTCAGATGGAGGACTGCTTTTTACTTGATGAAGAGGGTAAAGCATTGACTGAGGTCTTACTCTACTCTGATGGAAGAGCAAAAGAAGAATATAATTTTTTGGTGAGTAAATATGGTCAATCTACTTTAAATGAAATGACAGGTAATCAATTTGACTCTTTGATGTCGATTAATAAATACCTTTGGTTAAAAAATAAAAGACCGGAAGTCTTTAAAAAGCAGCAATATCTACTCATGGGTTCTAAAGACTATCTCAACTTCTGTTTAACAGGAAATAATGTTACTGATTATACTAATGCTTCGACTACTGGTTTTCTGGATATGAATAAAATGGAAAGGAATCAAACATTGATGAATGAACTTGATTTTAATGAATCTGTCTTTCCAGAAATTAAAAAAGCGACTGATATTATGGGGAAATTATCATGCGAAGCAGCTAAAAAATTAGGATTAAAGGCAGGTACTCCGGTTGTAAACGGAGCCGGAGATGTAGGAGCTTCTACACTTGGGGCAGGTGCCTGGTCAAAAGGAGATATCTATTGTTATCTGGGTACGACAGGCTGGTTGGCAATGCCTTCTCAGGAAATGTCAGCAAATAGAAATCTCTTTACTTTAAGCAATTTAGAAGCTAAAAACTATATAATTGCCGGGGCAGTTTTAAATGCTGGCCAGACCTATGATTGGTTTCTAAAGAGAGTGATGGATAATGATAAGTTGACAGATAAAAACTATCAGGAAGTAGAAGCAAAACTGAAGGATGTTTCTTCTGGTAAAGTAACATTTATTCCTTACTTAAATGGTGAACGGAGCCCTCTTAAAGTTGATGCAGGTCATGGAATCTTTGCAAATTTAAATGCATCAGTAGATAGATGGCAGATGTTAAAAGCTGTCCTAGAAGGGGTAAGTTTTTCATTAAAGCATAATCTAATAGAAATGCTGGGTCAGGCAGATAATATTTATGATGCTGAACGGCAGATTAATCTTATTGGCGGTGGCAGCAAAAGCGAAATATGGCCACAGTTATTAGCAGATATACTGGAGAGCAAAGTTAATGTTCTAGAACTGGAAGTAGGAGCACCATCTCTTGGTTCTGCCATAATAGCATTACGGGCTCTTGATTTTATTAACGATTATTCAGAACTAAAAGAGGCCTTTAAAGTGACCTCAACTTTTACACCGTCCCAAGAAAATATTGAACTTTATCGTAAAAAATATAAAAATTATGCTGAACTAGTTGATAAACTTTTTTCATGAGATCGCATTTAAATTAAGCACACCATATTTAATTGATTTTGCTACAGCTTGAGAAATATTTGCAGCATGTAATTGCTGACAGATCTTATTTCTATGATATTTAATAGCAGCTTCAGAGAGGTCCAGTCTTTGACTGGTCTCTTTAATTGTTAAACCATTAGCAGAGAGTTCAAGTATTAATTTACTGATCTCTGTTAAACTTAACTGAGTATTATTTTTAAGTTTTTCCAGTTGCTGAAAATCCCTTTTAATCCTTGTGATCAACAATTCATGCAGTAGTTCTAGTTTCTCTGAATTATATTCTTTATTAGTTAGCATTAATAAAAAGGCAGCAGGATTATTATCTATCTCTAGCGGTTGAGCTATTGTTTTAAAATCATGTAATTTGAACAAATAATTTTCATTACTAGCGAAGATGACTCTTTCCCTTAATTCCAAGGAAATACTCAAGGCATTTGTGCCAAAACTTTCTTCTTGCCAGGACTGGCCTGTTTTAGGTCTAAATTCTTTAAAAAGATTAGAACTATTTTTTGAGAGATGAACAGCAAGTGCAATACCTTTTTGGGATAAAAGAATACTCCCCAGTGGTTGTATAGTAAAATATTGGTCAGTTAACTTTTGACTGTTGGCTAAAAAAATTTTAATTAAATTTTGATATTTATTTTGCAATTTAAATAACTTATTACTTGCAATGTTAATGAGGGGATTTTCTGTTTTTTTATCCAGTTCAGCCTGAAAACATCTAAACCATGAGTCTTTAATTTGTTCTCTCATGTTAACCCTCCTCGCGTTTTTCCTGCAGATAATGAATTTTACTATTAAATTCTGCCAGTTCAATCACATTATTTGTTTCTTCCATATTTTCCTCATTTTCCTCGGTATTGATCAGCCCTAAAGCATTTAATCTATATAATATTTCATACAATTTATCTTCTGACCAGGATAACTTTCCTAGTAGCTCTTCAATACTTATGTCGTCTTTAATGTTATTAAGTAATTTTTCCTCATCCTGGTTAAAAGGTAATTCATTTAGTAAACGCTTTATTTCAACAGTAACTGGTTTTAAAATAATTTCTTTGGTAGGGAATTCATGTCTAAATAAAGATAGATTCTGTACCTGTCTGGCTGATGTTAATATCAATTCTTTAAAACTGCTCGAAATTCTTTTTGTTTTAGAGCTGAGTTCTGGATTAAATTTAAAATAGCCTTTCTTCCAGGCAAAGAAATGATAGACAGCTTTTAGACCTTTTTCAGAATCTAAAATCGCATCATAAATTGCCCCATCTTTAAAATAGATAATCCCAAGTTTGTTTTCTTGTTTGAGAACCAGACCACCTGTATGTTCTGTGGCATGAAAAAGATTTAATAATGTAGGCAGACCAAAGATCTCAAGCTCTCCTTCATAGCTGATGGCTTTTTTAGCTACTTTACTGATGAAGAATTTAAGATTAATCCTCATTTCCTCCATGGTTTGAGCTAGAATAGAAAACTCATCTTTAGAAGAAATCTTAACCGGTTCTAACAAATTTCCATCAGCAATCATTTTAGCGTGATCGACAAGCTGATTAATCGGTTTGACAATTTTTCTGGTAATAAAAAGTGAGATTACTAGTCCAATTACGATATAGATGATAGATAATAACATTAATTGATAACGAAAGGAAAATATTAACTTTTCCAAATTGCTTAAAGAATAACTGAATGAAAGATAGCCCCAGTTGTTTGCATAGGCTCTGATAGGAGAGATAACTTCTAATGAACCCTGCCTAAAATTAGAAATAGTATTTTTAAAGTTATCAGTAGGCAAATTAATTTTATCACCAATCTTTTCTTTATCAGTAGAAGTCATAACGATACCAGCTGGATTGATAATGGCGGCTTCTTTAATATCATTATTGGGAGCACTCTTAATATTTTCTAAAATATCATAAAGTGTAGAATAGTTTTCCATGACAACTGGTTCGAGACTGTAACTGATAATCAAATGGGCGGCCATATTACTGTGTTGAACAAGCTGATTTTCAAACTCTTTTTTCACATTTCTCAGTAGGGTAAAAGAAATACCTGAAACTACGGAAATAATTAATAAAGAAATAATAATACCTAATTTTAAATTAAATTTATTTCTAATTTTATTCATCAGCTATTAATCCTTCCTGACTGTTAATATTAGCCTGCCATTCTTTAAGCAGTCTCTGTTGATTGAGAGCAGACCACTCCAAATTATAGTCAATCAATTTTATATCTTGTAACTGTAAAGCCCGGGGAGGGACAGGTGCATTTATATTTGTGGGAGTACGATATAAATTATATTCAGCATATAATTTCTGGCCTTTTTCTAACATAAAATCTATAAATTTTTCTGCTTTTTGCAACTTGTGCGTAGTTTTAATAATTGCCATACCGCCAATCTCATAACCTGTACCTTCTTCAGGTAAAATTAATGCAACTGGGTAGCCACTGGCTTTTAGTTTTTGAATATCCTGTGCAAATGAAATTCCGATTGTAGAGTAACCCAGTCCAGTTAATTTACTTGCCATGGCACCACTCCTGGTATAGTCTTTCACATTATTATCAATAGCTTCTAAAAGTGAACTATTATTATTAGTCTCTGCAAGTTGCATGATAGTTGATAAAAAAGTATAGCCGGTACCGGAAGAAACAGGGTTTGGAATGGTGATTAAACCTTGATACTCAGCTTTACTGAGATCAGTCCAACTCCGTGGTGTTTTTAATCCTTGCTCTAGCAGTAAATCTTTATTGACAGAGATCGCCAAGGCACCTAAATAGATCCCCCACCAATTGTCAACTTCACTTTTGTATTGGTCTGGAATATCTCTACTGGTAGTTGTATGATAAGTGGCAAATATCTTATTTTTGGCTGCCAAAAAATATGCTTCGGCTGGTCCACCGAGTAAAATATCAATTTCTGGTCTAAAACTAGGTTTGCGTTGTAAGATATTTAATAGGACACCAGTTGACTTGCGGATTACCTTGGTTTCGATGCCTGTTTGGAGTGTAAACTGATCAACATATAACTCAGCTTCATCTTCCTGTAAGGCTGTGTAAATAATCAGTGGATCTTTTGCTAGGGCTGTTTGCGAAAACAATCCTGATATTAGAATTAAACTGAAAAAACAAAGGATAAAAAGTTTTTTAATCCTGCTCAACACCCTGCTTCACCTTCCTGGAATCAGCTAATCTGGTAACCACAATATTTTCATCTAACTCAGGTATTGTATCAATTGTTAGTGAAATAATTTGCGTATCCATTAAGTTTTCAAGTTGAAACTTCAAAATATTTTTAGTGCTTTCCATTTCTCTAGCTTTTAGTTGTTTAAGTAGTAAACGACCTTCTTCATTTTTGGCTAGTTCTTCTTCGGCAGGACTCAAACTGCCAGTTGAACGAATAACAATGATATCTCTAACCAGATAAGCCTCAACCTGACGAGCAGCTTTACCCTGATATTTCTTTTCGAATTCTAAAAAGAAATTTGCAATTTCCTTTTCTTTATCGTTCATATTATTGGGTTGATACTGATTATAAGCAAGTGGATGCATGATTTCAGCTCCTTTAGATTTTTCTAAACAAAAAAATAGACCATCACTACATGCTGCCATTTTCATGACAGGAATCTAGTAATGGTCTACTCCTCGACAGACCTCTTTCTCAGAGAAAGTTGCCTGTTAACTAGTAAACTTTTCTACTAATAATAATATCACAAATTTCAAAAAATTAAAAGGGTTGAGCGTAATTTTTCTGATCGTATTTTTCTTAATCAAATTTTTTCTCCAAATTATCAGTTAAAGAGAAGACAATAATGCGTTCTCCATTTTCAGTACTAATATCTGAATGAACTGCGATGATATCAATGCCGGTTATATCTTTGATAAGAGTAGAAAGTATCTCATGTGAATTCTCAATTAATTTTTTGCGCAGTTGCTTAATTAATTTTATCCCTTCCATTTCACGGGCCAGCTGCTGTTCCGCCATTGTTAAAACACCTTTTTCTTTAATTAAGATGTTATCCTCAATAATATAACATTTTACATTCTGCGGTCCACGACCTATATATTCTTTTTCAAATTTCATGATTAGTTCAGCTATTTCAGCTTCTATCTGTCCTTTTGATTTCTTACTCATTCTACTTCCTCCTAAAAATATAACCCATATATTATATTTCGTGTTGATGGGATTAAATCCTGCCTTAATTAAAAAGAGTTTAAACAAAAGTATAATTTAGATATTTATAAATAGCAATAGAAAAGAGATTGTTAGCCAAAAGTATAAATGGCTGTAGTATAAATCAAATTTGTAGCAAAAATTTAAACTTTTGCTTATTGTAAACCGTTCTTTGCATATGTTAAGCTCAAATAGTAAACATTCAAAAAAATTGAGGGGGATTTTCATGAGAAAAATTTTTCTAACATTGATGTTAAGTAGTTTAATGGTCTTTTTATTAGTAGGAGGAACATTTGCTCAGGATTATGTTACAGCCTACACAAGTCTGGATGAACAATTAGCCAGAAAAGTTTTTGAAAAATATGAAGAAAACACGGGCATTAAAGTTGAATGGGTACGATTATCAACAGGAGAAGCTGTCTCAAGAATGATGGCTGAAAAAAATAATCCACAGACAAGTATTTGGGTTGGTGGAGTTGGGCTAGGCCATATTCAGGCAAAAGAGAGTGGCTTGACTATTCCATTTGAAGCCGAAAATGCTGCTCATGTACCAGCAAAGTTTAAAGATGTTGATAATTACTGGACTGGTATCTATGCAGGGCCATTGTGTTTTGTTAGTAATACAGACCGTTTAGAAGAATTAGGCTTAGAAGCTCCAACTAGTTGGGCCGATCTTATTAAACCTGAATATGAAGGTCATGTACAAGTTGCAAACCCTGGTACTTCAGGAACTTCCTATAATGTATTAGCAACTATGGTTCAGATTATGGGTGAAGAAGAAGGCTTTGATTATATGAAAAAGTTAGATAAAAATATTATACAATATACTCGTTCTGGTTCCAAACCAGGTAAAAATGCTGCCATTGGTGAAGTTCCAATCGGTATTGGCTATGCACATGATCAGGTTAAATTAAAAGCACAAGGTTATCCATTAACTATTACTTTTCCAGAAGAAGGTACTGGTTATGAAGTAGCCTCTATTTCACTGATTAAAGGTGGAAAAGAGACTGAATTGGCTAAAGATTTATATAACTGGTTACTAAGTGAAGAAGCAGCAGAAATCTATGCTAGTTTCTATGTAGTTCCTTTCCGCGATGTTGAACTTATGGATGGCGCTATGCCAATTAGTGAAGTAAATACTATCGATCAGGATGATGTCTGGGCAGGTAAAAATAAAGAAAGATTAGTAGAAAAATGGAATGAAGAAGTTTACAGCGGCAAATAAACAGTACAATTTCTTAGGGAGGTGTTCTGCCTCCCTATTTACTTTTTAAAGAGGTGAAACTTATGGAAACAAAAAGTGATGGCTTTACGAAAGTTACAATTATTATTATTAGTCTCTTGATTGCTATTTTTGTTATTTATCCAATTGCAAGGGTAGTGCTTGTCAGTTTAACACCTGATGGGAGTTTTTCATTGGAAGAGTATCGCTATATATTTTCTAAGTCATGGTTGAGAGGAACATTTTTTAATAGTATCAGGCTGGGTGTTTTAGTGGCAACAATAGCAACAATTATTGGTTTTATTGCAGCATTTAGTCTCTATAAAGTAAGATTGCCTTTGCGTGGTTTTTTCCGACAGATTGTTATGTTGCCCATTATATCTCCACCATTTATGCTCACAATATCAATCATACTACTTATGGGACGAAACGGACTTATTACAAAAAAATTATTGGGAATTACAACTTTTAGTATTTACGGCCTGGATGGACTTGTCATTGTTCAGACTCTGGGTATGTTTCCGATTGCATATCGAGTTCTCACAGGTGTTTTGGCAAGAATTAGTCCAGAATTAGAAAATGCTGCTTTGAATTTAGGTGGCGATAAGGGATATGTCTTTAGAACAGTTACCTTCCCTTTAGCTATTCCTGGAATGGCTAGTGCCTGGTTATTAGTCTTTGTTACATCTGTTGCTGATTTCGCTAATCCGATGGTTTTAGCCGGTAATTATGACGTACTATCAGTGCAAGCTTATTTACAATTTACCGGTATGTATAATTTGTCGCGCGGATCTGCTTTAGCTATTATGCTTCTTTTTCCTACGTTATTGGCATTTATAATTGAAAAATACTGGGTATCCAAAAAGTCATATGTTACCGTGACGGGAAAACCAACTGGTGCTAAACAAGATATGGTTTCACCAATGACGAGAAAGTTATTAATAAGTTTTTTGGTCTTACTAACAGTAATAATTATGTTATTTTATGTCACAGTAATTATGGGAGCTTTCTTCAAACTCTGGGGTGTTGACTACTCCTTAACTCTGAAACATTTTGTATATGCCTGGGATGTTGGTTTAGAAAGTATCAAAGATACTGTCATTCTAGCTGGAACTTCAACTCCATTCACCGGACTATTAGGGATGATTATTGCTTATTTGGTAGTTAGAAAGAAATTTATTGGTAAAAATTTATTGCAATTTTCTTCATTGCTGAGTTTTGCTGTACCAGGTACTGTTATCGGTATTGGTTATGTATTAGCTTTTAATCAGAGACCGTTTTTGTTAACTGGAACAGCAACCATTATTATATTGAACTTAATCTTTAGAAATATGCCAGTCGGTATTGAGGCTGGTGTGGCTTCCTTAAAACAGATTGATCCGTCTATTGAAGAAGCATCAACTGATCTGGGAGCAAGTAGTGCTTATACATTTTCTAAAATTACTTTACCATTGATTAAACCCGCTTTCTTTTCTGGATTATCATATAGTTTTGTCCGGGGCATGACTGCCGTTAGTGCTATTATCTTTCTTGTTTCAGCGCGTTGGAATCACCTGACTGCCTTAATTTTGGCAGAAACAGAAATTATGCGTTTGGGAGCAGCCAGTGTTCTATCCTTGATTTTAATAATTATTGTAATGGTAGTCTTTTATATCCTGGGTAAATTAGTTGGAGATGATGAAGAGTTTGCAGGTATGATGAACTAATCAGCAAAGGGAGGATAAATAATGAGTAAAACAAATACAGTTGTTTTAAAAGATATTACAAAAATATTTGCTTCACAACGAGAAGCTACTAAAGTTGTAGCAGTAGATGAATTTAATATAGAGATTAAAGAAGGGGAGTTAGTAACTTTATTAGGACCTTCAGGTTGTGGAAAGACCACTACCTTAAGAATGATAGCTGGTTTTGAGACTCCAAGTTCAGGCCAAATTCTTTTTTCGGGCAAGGATGTCAGTAAGGTTCCTCCAAATAAGCGTGATACAGCGATGGTCTTTCAAAGCTATGGCTTATTTCCGCATATGACGGTGCGAGCTAATATTGGTTACGGACTCCGTTTTAAGAAGCTGGATAAAGAAAAAATTAAAGAAGAAACTGATAAAATTATGGAATTAGTTGGTTTATCAGGATATGGCGATCGTAATCCAGGTGAATTATCAGGTGGCCAACAGCAGCGAGTAGCACTTGCCAGATCACTTGTGATTGAGCCAGAAGTTCTCTTGTTTGATGAACCGCTGTCTAATTTAGATGCTAAATTAAGAGAAAATATGAGAGATGAAATTAGGAAACTTCAAAAAAGATTGTCGATTACTTCTGTTTATGTAACTCATGATCAGATTGAAGCCATGAGTATTTCAGACAGAATTGTAGTTATGAATAAAGGAAAAATTGAGCAGGTGGGTTGTCCAGAAGAAATATATTATCACCCCTCCAATAAATTTGTAGCAGATTTTATAGGTAAAGTTAACTTTATTCCAGGTAAAGTTGTCGGTAGAAAAGGAGAATCTTTGGATATTGAAATTGAGGGTTCAGTAATTAATGATGTTGCTTCTACTCAATATTCAAAAGGCAAAGATGAATTAGTTGTTGTCCTTCGTCCTGAAGCAATAGAAATCAAGCCGAAAGGTGAAGGTAGACTGGCTGCGGATGTAATCAGAAAGACATATCTAGGTTCATATATTGAATATGTCTTAGAATTAAAAGATAAAAATGTAATAACTGTGCATCAGTTTAATCCACTGCATAAAGTTAGTTTTTCTGTTGGTGATGAGGTAAATATAGATTTTGCTGAAAAAGATTTACATTTGATTTCAGAGTAGTTTTAGTCAGTCTTAATCAATCCTGCTGGAATTATTCTGGCAGGATTTTTTTATATTATGGATATTTAATTCAAAATTATTAATTGATTATATGCAAAATTTTATGTATAATTATATAAACAAAAACATATAATATATTAAACTTAATTATGAATGGGAGGATATATAAAATGGCTACTCTAGAGATTAATCGTGAAAATATGGTTTCTTCTTCAGAATTAGTTAGAAATTTTAGTAAAATGTTAGATAAATCAAAAGAAAATCCCTTATTTATTATGCGGAATAGTGATATTGAAGGAATTATGATGGATATTGAAGAATATGAAATGTTATTAGAAAAGATAGAATTTCTGGAAAATTTGCTGGAAGATTCTCTAATAACAGAAAAAATTAAGAAAAGGAAAAATAACTTTAATTTAGAAAATGCTATTGGTGAAGAAGTAATCATGGAGATGTTAGAAGAGTAAAGGTTCTTTAGGAGGCTTCTTTATGGATATTATTTTTCACCCAGAAGTAAGAGAAGATATTGCAAAATTATATGGTAGTGTTAAAAGTCGCCTAAAGAAAATGATCAAAAAAATTAAAAGAGCTCCGGAGTTGGGCAAACCATTAGGCAATAAAAATGATATGGATCTTTCCGGTTGTTTGAAAATATATTTTTATAATAAGAAATATAGAGTTGTATTTGAAATTCTAGATGAAGAGAAAATAATAATTTGGTCTATTGGAAAAAGAGAAGCAGAAGTAGTTTATATGAATGCTTATAGAAGAATTATTAGCAGAGAAAAATAAGTATATATCAATCCTGCTGAAATTATCTCTGGCAAGGTTGATGATGACAAGGTAATGCATCCCTATTATAGTGATTACTAAAATTAATGAATATATAAAGAAAAGGCACCTAATAATTTTATTAGGTGCCTTTTAAGAAATTTTAAATTTGCTCATTTAAGAGCTCTTTGTAAATTTTTATTTTATATTATAATAATAATACTTTATTTACTTGATGTCAAGTTTGTGCAAATAAAATTTTTCTTATTTTTTGGTTTATCTCATCTCTGGGAGTAATTACATCATAAATATTCTTTTGTTCATTAATCCTTTGAATATCTATTGCTCTTATATCACTTATATGTAGTCTAGAAAGTTTATTATTTTTAAAATTTTTAAGTTTAATATCTATTTCAAGGTTAGGATTGGGGTCAGTAGAAGCAATTTTAACTGAAGTAGAAGGTATAATGATGTATTTAGAACCTAAATCTTTAAAAATATAACAATAATGACCACCAAAAATTTCTTTGGGGTACCCTCGTCTAAGATTGAAATATGCAACTTGTCCTTTATTCGGTCTTTTAGAAGGTTTAACTTTGTAATAAGAGGTTGAAGCATTATTAGTTTCATTTGGGACAACAATATTATAAAAAAATTTTAGCTCCCTAATCCAATACTTTAGTTCTTTAGCAAAGCCATTAATATCATAATTATTCATTTTTTTAAGCATACTTATAACTTCTTGCATATCCTTATCAAAACTCATTTATATCCTCCTACTGAAAAATATTAATTATATTATATCATAAATTTGGGAATAATAAAATATTTTGAAAAATAATGTAAAAAATATATTTATTAGCAGGAATTATCTTAACCCTATTGAATAAACTAGTATTATTGGTTGTCTATACTAAAGATAAACTAGTGATAAACTGATCCGCTTTCATATAAATTAAAGGAAGCAATCACCTTCAATGAATAATTAAATTAAATAAGAATATAATAACCCCATAATTGTAATTGGGGGAATAAAAATGTTTATGGATTTAATAACTGAAATCTCTAGTGGACTTGCTAGCAAGAAATTAGAAAAAATGAAAGAAGAAGATCCGGAAAAATATCAGCAGACAATAAAGTTTTTTACAAATGCAGCTGAACTTGCGGTCCATTTTATACGGGAAAGTAAAGAGTTTAGAGAGGCATTCGCCAGGGTACATAATGAGTTTTTAAATTATCCTGAGTGTAGATCAACTATTGAAAAAGCAATAGAAAAAGGAAAAGAAGTAAATAAATAGTATTTATAAGGCTAATTTAATATAAATATCTTTGTTTGAAAGTGATCTTCAGGTAGACGGAGGTCACTTTTTTCGTTGTAATATTAAAGGAAATAGAGTAAAAATATAGAATATATGCATAAGTGAATTTATAATATTTATTAAAATAAAGGTGGTTTAAAAGCATGCAGAAAGTTTTAGTCACTGGTGGAGCAGGTTTCATAGGTTCCAATATAGTCGATAAATTAGTTGTAGCAGATTATCAAGTAGTGGTGGTAGATAATTTAACAACTGGCAAAAAACAAAATTTAAATCCAGCAGTTGATTTCTATCAATTAGATATTACAGGTCAAGCCTTAACTAAAGTATTTGCAGAACATAAGATCACACATGTAATTCATCATGCAGCTCAAATTGATGTACAGCGTTCAATGCTAGACCCTATCTTTGATGCTAAAAATAATATTTTGGGAACAATAAATTTGTTAGAGATTTGCAGAAAAAATAATGTAAAAAAAGTTATCTATGCTTCTTCGGCAGCAGTTTATGGTGAGCCAGATTATCTACCAGTTGATGAAGAGCATCCTTTAAAAGCAATGTCTCCCTATGGAATTAGTAAACATACACCTGAACATTATTTGAAAATGTATCAGCATTTGTATGGCTTAGATTATACAATTTTGCGTTATGCAAATGTCTATGGACCGCGTCAGGATCCGAAAGGAGAAGGTGGCGTAGTTTCTATCTTTGTTGATAAAATGTTAGCTGGACAAAAGCCAGTTATCTTTGGAGATGGAGAACAGACTAGAGATTTTATTCATGTTTATGATATAGCAAATGCAAATCTGCTGGCTTTAGAAAATGCTGATAATAAGTTGATCAATATTAGTATAGCAAATCGTGATAGTATAAACTATCTGGTCGAGTTGTTAAATGATTTAGTTCCACAGCAAGTAGAAGCAATTTATAAAAAGGCAAGAGAAGGAGATATTATTCATTCTTGTCTGGCAAATGCCAAAGCAAAAGAATTGCTTGGTTGGGAACCGCGCTTTGAGTTAAAATCAGGTCTGGAACAGACAGTTGCTTTTTACAATTAATCTAGTAATTAAAAAAATAATACTGAAAATAATTAAAAAACGACATATTTTAATTATTTGACAAATCAAAATATTATGTATATACTATAGATAAATGTAATCGAATACATTTATGAGAATCTATAAATATATAAAATAAATCTAATAGGATTGATGCAGATGACAACAATGGTAGATGTCGCAAAATTGGCAAATGTATCTAATGCTACTGTATCTAGGGTTTTTTCTAATCCTGATGCTGTTAGCAAGGATACAAAAGAGAAAGTTTTAAAAGCAGCCGAAGAATTAAATTATGAACTCAATGTATTAGCAAGAAATTTAAGAAGGATGAAAACAGAAGTAATAATGGTAATTTTGCCAGATATCAGCAATTCTTTTTTTTCTAAAATAGTGCGAGGAATTGAATCAGTTGCCATGAAGAATAACTATAAAGTATTACTGGGTGATACTAAAAATGATTTAGACTTAGAAAAAGAATATTTAAAAAATTTAGATCAAAAATATGCAGATGGAGTAATATCTCTAACTGCAAGAATTGATGCAGAGTTAATAAAAGAAATTTCAGATAAATTTAATATGGTATTGGCTTGTGAATATATTGATGAAGAGAGCATACCAACAGTTTCAATCAATAATGTTGAAGGTGCTTATAAAGCAACAGAACATCTGATAAATTTGGGTCATGAAAAAATTGTTCATATTTCAGGTCCTGAAGATGTTATATTAAGTCAGGATCGAATAAAAGGATATAAAAACGCGCTAAATGAATATAATTTAAGTGTTGATGCTGATTTAATTATTGAAGGAGATTTTAGTTATAAATCAGGTTATAACATTATGTCAAAATTAATTAAATTTAATAAAACACCTACAGCGGTTTTTGCTGATAGTGATCAGATGGCCATTGGTGCTATTAAAGCTATTAAAGAGCATGGGTTAAAAGTTCCAGAAGATATTGCTGTAGTTGGTTTTGATAATATTGAAATAGCTTCTATTTATGAACCATCCCTTACTACAATCAGTCAACCTATGTATAAAATAGGAGTCAAGGCGATGCAATTATTGTTAGATTTAATGGGGAATAAGAAAATTGAAAATAATAAAATTCAACTAGAAAGCAAACTGATAATTAGAGATTCATGTGGCTATAAAAGTAGATAAATTTATAAGCTAAATGTAATCGAATACATAAAGCTTTAATATAATAGGAAAGGAGGAGATAACTTGAAGCATATCATAGCTTTAAATTCCAATACTTATCATGGCTATTCCTTATCAGAGGCGATTGCTGGAATCAAAAAGGCGGGTTTTAAATACATTGAACTAACAGCTACTAAAGGCTGGACAGAACATGTATTTCCCACTATGTCATTTAATAAACTGTATAAAATTAAAGATCAACTAAAAGCGGCTGATCTGACACCCATTTCTCTAAGCGGTCATACAAATCTGATGGATAAAGAACGGTTGCAGGATTTTATTGCTAACATACGTCTGGCAGCCTTTTTTGAAAGTAAATATATAATTTCTTCTATTGGTGAGGCCCACTTAACAGATAAAGCAGAGGCTTCAGATCAAAAAGTAGCTAAACATATCAGAGAGCTTTTACCTTATTTGGAAAAACATGATCTAATTTTAGGTTTAGAAAATCATGGCAAACATGCAACTGGCATAGACTTAAAAAGTATTGTAGAATTGGTCGATTCAAAAAGAGTCGTCATTAATTATGATACAGCCAATGCTATTTTTTATGGAAATGTGGATTTAGAAGTAGATTTTAAAGAAGCAGTAGGAAAGATTGGTCACCTCCATATTAAGGATAAAGCAGGTAAGCAGAATGAGTGGAATTTTCCTGCCCTGGGTAAAGGTGATATAGACTTTACAATGTTGCTAAAAATCTTAGAGCAGAATGAGAACAGTGCACCCTTAAGTATTGAAATAGAATTTACGGAAGAAGGACCTGAAAACCTGGCAGAAATTAATCAGGCAGTAATCGATTCTTACAACTATCTTAAATCTATTGGAGTAAATGTATGAAAAATGAGATTAAATAAGGGGGGAGAGGATGATAAAAATTGGACTTGTTGGTGTTGGGGGAATGGGAACTGTTCACTATAATAATTATCTCCATATTGAAGGAGCTGAGGTTAGAGCAATTGTTGGTAAATCTGAGAATGATCAGAAAAAAGCTGCTCAATGGAACTTAAAAGCCTATCCGGACATTGAGTCTATGGTGCAGCAGGAAGAAATTGATATTGTGGATATCTGCACTCCAACTTTTCTGCATAAAGAACTCGTTCTGCAGGCACTTTCTTTAAATAAAGATGTAATTGTAGAAAAACCAGCTGCCTTACATAAAAATGATGCAGAAGAAATGTTCAATTTGGCTGAAGAAAGAGAATGTTTATTATTTGTCGGCCAGGTGCTACAGTTTACAAAAGAAGTAGAAATTCTGCACAAGGCAGTAAAAAGTGGCAAGTACGGTAGGGTGTTGGATGCATATTTTGAAAGACTCACTGCTTGCCCTAACTGGATTCAAGGAGGATGGCTCTTTGCTAAAGAAAAGAGCGGGCTACTTCCCTTTGACCTCCATATTCATGATCTTGATTTAATTGTTAGTCTTTTTGGCAGACCCAAAAGTTTTTCTTACAGTGCTTCCGGCCGTAAAGAAAGTAATTTTAAAGAACATTACCGCTTCAACTACGACTTTGGTACTTTTAATTGTGGAGCTGAAGCAGCCTGGTATCATGCTAATTATCCCTTTACCGCTCGCTGGCGGGTATATTTTGAAGAAGGATTAATGGTTAATCAAGAAGATTTAATCTTCTATCCGGCGGAAGGAGAGCCTAGGCATTTTGCTACTGAAGCAGAACCTAAAATTCCTACAGGTATTAACTTGCCGCCGACAGCTATGTTCTATAATGAACTCTCACATTTTATTGATTGTGTAAAAAATAGAGTTCCTTCAGAGCGGGTCAGCAGAGAACAAGTATTAACAGTAGTTGAAATTTTAGAAGAAATTAACAGTAGTTAATAATCTACTGTTTAATTTGTAGTTAGTTTAAGTGTAGAGTAAATAACTTTAAAGGAGGAAATTTCTTATGAAAAAAGTTTTAGTTGTTTTGGTTCTAGTTTCCTTGGTTTTAACCGCTGTATTTGTGACTGGTGTGGCTGCTCAGGAGAAGTATAAGGTAGGAATTCTGGCACCTGCCGTTACTCACGGTTGGGTTGCTGCTGTGGCCTATCATGCTGAAGCACGTTGTAAAGAACTATCTGATCAGATTGAATACAATATCCAGACCAGTACCAATGCTTCCGAAATGACAGCCCAACTTGATGATTTAAAAACCTGGGGTGCAGATGCAATTGTTGCTTTTCCTCAGTGGACAGGAATGGAAGTACCAATTCACAGAGCAATTGAAGACGGCATAAAAGTTGTTAACTTTGATATTGCAATTGATGTTGAAGGTGTTTATCGTGTTGCCGGTGATAATAGAGATATGGGTGTTCAGGGTGCTCACTATATAGTAGATAAAATTGGCAAAGAAGGTACGGTCATAATTCTTGAGGTACCAACAGCAGGTTCAGTTTCTGAACTACGTAAAGAGGGATTTGTAGAAACAATCAACGAAATTGCGCCTGATATGGAATTACACACCTATGCTACTAAGTTTACCCGTGGAGATGGATTGAAAGATATGTCAGATATTCTAATCAGACATGACCAGATTGATGCAGTTTATTCAATGGATGATGAAACTTCAATAGGTGTTTTAAAAGCGATTGAAGAAGCAGGTCGGGAAGATATTAAAGTTGTAACAGGTGGCGGCGGAATGCAGGAATATTTCGAAATGATGCCTAAAAATAAAGATATCTGGATTCAGTCAGCTCTTTATAGTCCTGCCATGGTTAAAGATGCAGTTGATGTAGCGGTTAAATTACTAAATGGTAAGGATGTGCCAAAAGAAACAATTATTCCAACAACTATTGTTGATCGTACAAATTACAAAGAGTTTTTAGATGAAAATTCACCATACTAATCTTAAAAATGCACCATTTTAAAGATAAAAGTTAATAAATTAAAACATTCTAAGTAATCAGAGGTTATGGGTTTCCATAGCCTCTGATTTCAAATAACCGGAGGTGATTAAATGGAGATAGAGATGAAGAATATATCTAAATCCTTTGGTGCTATTAAAGCTCTAAATGATGTTTCTTTTTCAGTAAAAGGTGGAGAAATTTGTGCCTTGATTGGAGAAAATGGAGCTGGCAAATCAACATTAATGAATATTTTAGGCGGAGTACTGCCGGCTGATAAAGGAAAAATTTTGATTGACGGCCAAGAAGTTAATTTTCAGACCCCAGCCGATTCTTTAAATGCCGGGATTGCTTTTATTTATCAGGAACTAAATTTAATCAATGATCTACCAATATATGAAAATATGTTTATCGGGCGTGAATTAAAGACAAAAAATGGAACTTTAGATCTCAAAAAAATGAAAACTAAAACTAAAGAAGTTTTTGAAAAAATGGGTATTGAACTTGATCCAGAAACCATGGTTCGTAACTTAGACACTTCATATAAGCAAATTGTTGAAATTTCACGAGCTATTATGATGGAAGCTTCGGTAATTATTATGGATGAACCTACAACATCACTAACTGATCAAGAGATTAAACGGGTCTTTACAATGATGGAAACTTTAAAAAGTCATAATGTAGGGATTGTTTTTATCTCACATAAATTGGGGGAAGTAATTGAATTTTGTGAACGCTATACAGTATTGAGGAATGGAGAAAGGGTAGCCGAGGGGATGGTCAAAGATGTAACTGTAGATGACCTGGCTCGTTTTATGGTTGGTCATGATCTACTGAGTCAATCAATAGGGCGAAACTTTGATCAGGGTAAAGAAGTTTTAAGAGTGGAAAATATAAGTAGAAAAAATGAATTTAACAATATCAGCTTTTCTGTTAAAGCAGGAGAGATTCTTGGTGTAACCGGTCTGCTTGGTGATGGTCGGACTGAGCTTTTTGAAGCTATTTTTGGCAGAAGGAATATTTCTGAAGGGAAAATTTATTTAAACGAAAAGCAGGTTGAAGTGGAAAATACTACTGATGCATTAAAAAAGGGCATTGGTTATCTGCCTCGCAATCGAAAAGAAAATGGAATTATAAAAGATATGAATATTTTTGAGAATGCTTCGATTGTTACCTGGCCTAAATTTGCCGATTATGGGGTAATTGATGAAAAAAAACAGGCAAAAGGTTTTGAAGAACAGGTTAAGAAGTTAAAAATTAAAATGGGCGCTAAAACTGATTCAATTAATAGCCTTTCAGGAGGAAATCAGCAAAAAATTGTGCTGGCAAAATGGTTAATTGCCAATCCAGATTTGTTAATTTTAGATAATCCCACCCAAGGAGTTGATGTAGGAGCAAAAGAAGATATTTATGATATTATTCTTAAGTTATCAAAAGAAAAGATTGCTATTGTAATTTTATCCAGTGAAGCTAAAGAAATTATTCGGATTTGTGACCGTGCATTAATAATGTATCATGGTGTAATCCAGGGTGAGGTCAGTGGAAAGACAATGAATGAACATGATATTATGCGGCTGGCTACTGGCGGGCAGTTGAATTAATTGTAGGAGGAGACAAATGATGAACAATAAAAAACAAAGTAGAAGTCTTAACAGCTTTTTTAACTGGTTTTTACATAAATGGTCTAGTGAACCTATTTTTAGTACAGCTGTAGCCTTAGTGATTATGATTATCTTGCAGACATTGGCATTAGGATTTGATTATGCTTCTATTGGAGAATGGTTTTTTACTTGGAGTAATAACTGGGTTAATATTTTACGCAATAGTGCTGCAGTTGGATTGATTGCCCTTGGCATGTCTTTTGTAATAATGTCAGCAGGAATTGATCTTTCAGTGGGTTCAACTTTGGTAGCTGTAGGTGCAGTTTTAATGATGTTGATAGATAGGGGTCCCAATGGAATTTTAATTAATCTGGGAATTACCGGTCTACCTGCCTTTTTTCTTGCGGTTATTATATCTTTGTTTTTTGGTTACTTTTTAGGTAATTTAAATGGTTTGTTTATTACGAAAGGTGGAATACCTCCTTTTGTAGTTACCTTAGCTACAATGAAACTTTATCGTAGTGTGACTCAGCACTTTATGCAGGGATATAATCCAAGAGTACCAATGGATTTTTTGGCAATCTCAGGTTTTGAAATAGGTGAGTACAGGATTATGCCAATTATTTACTGGCTAATTATTGCTGGAATATTATATTTTGTTTCTAAAAGAGTAACTTTCGGACGTCAGATTATTGCTGTTGGTTCAAATCAACGTTCAGCAAATCTTTCAGGTGTTAATGTAGATAGGGTTAAAAGAAGAGTTTATGCTTTAACAGGATTACTAGTTGCAGTTGCTGCTATAATTCAGGTTTCTCGTATCGGTTCCATGGACTTTGCTAATGCCGGCAGTGGTTATGAGATGGATGCCATTGCGGCAGCAGTCGTTGGTGGTACGAGTATGAGTGGTGGCCGGGGAACTGTAATGGGTACAATTTTTGGTGTTTTAATTATTGGCTTAATGAATAATTTATTAAATCTAATTGGTGTACCACCTTTCTTAAGAGAAGCTTTTAAAGGCTTAATTTTGCTAGGAGCTGTCCTGATGCAAAAAAAACAGAAAGCTAATTAAATCTTAACTATAACTAATTAAATATTTCTTATTATTAGGGAAAAGAAGGAGGATTTTTAAATGCCTAAAATTAAAGCTGGAATTATTGGTAGTGGATTTATTGGAGAAGCCCAAATTGAAGCATTGAGAAGATTAAACTTTGTAGAAGTTGTTGCTTTAGCAGCAAGTAGCAAAGAACATGCTAAAAAAAGTGCTGAAAACTTGAATATAGCCAAATATTATGGAAATTATAAAGAAATGATTAATAGTGAAGAAATAGATGTTATTCATAATTGCACACCAAATTTTTTACACTTTGAAATAAATAAAGCTGCAATGAAAGCGGGTATTGATATATTTTCTGAAAAACCTCTAACAGTTAATTCAAAACAGGCTGAAGAATTGATTAGAATTGCCAATCAAAATAATGTTTATCACGGAGTTAATTTTAATTATAGACATTATCCGCTGGTAAAAGAAATGAAAAATAAAATCAAAAATGAAGCAGGTAATATCAATATTGTGCACGGCCATTATCTTCAAGATTGGTTGTTTTATGAAACAGATTATAATTGGAGAGTTAATTCTAAAGCTGGCGGAGCATCAAGAGCAATAGCAGATATTGGCTCTCATTGGTGTGACTTGGTTCAATTTTTAACTGATTTAAAAATAAAAAAAGTATTTGCAAATCTAAAAACTATTCATCCTTATAGAAAAAAACCAGCAAGTGAAACTAAAACATTTGAAAAAGATAAGAGTACAGATACTGAATATGAAAAAATAAAAGTTAATACTGAAGATTATGGTTCAGTCTTATTAGAATTGGAAAATGGTGCTATAGGAAACTTTACTGTTTCTCAAGTTAGTGCCGGGCATAAAAATGATATATTTGTTGAAATTAATGGTAGTAAAAAAACTTATTCCTGGTATCAAGAAAAAGCTAATCAATTATTTGTTGGCCACAGAGATCGAGCAAATGAAACATTATTAAGAGATCCAGGGGTTTTGTCTAAAGATGCTGCTGATGATTGTTATTATCCTGTGGGACATATTGAAGGCTGGTCTGAGGGCTTAAAGAATTCTATTAAATCTTTTTATAAATGTATTTTAGATCAAGGTAAAGCTGAGAATTATGCTTATGCTACTTTTGAAGATGGTTATACGGAAGTAAAGATTACAGAAGCTATTTTAAAAAGTAATGAAAATAAAGAATGGGTCAATATATAAAAAGGTAATAAAATAACTAAGGCATTGGAGATGAAAAAAATATGAGTCGAAAAGTAACATTATTTACTGGCCAGTGGGCTGATTTAAGCTTTGAAGAGATTTGTAAAAAAGCTAGTGAACTTGGTTATGATGGATTAGAAATAGCTTGCTGGGGTGATCATTTAGATGTCAAAAAAGCGGCAGAGGATCCTGCTTATCTAGATAGAAAAAAATCAGTTCTTGCTAAATATGATCTGGGTGTATGGGCGATCGGAAATCATCTTGCCGGTCAGTGTGTTGGTGCTAGATATGATGAAAGGTTGGACAATTTTGCGCCTAAAAAATATACTGGCAAACCAGCAGAAATCAAGAAATGGGCAATTGAAGAAATGAAATTAACAGCAGTTGCAGCTAAAAAAATGGGTGTTAATGTGGTAACAGGTTTTACTGGTTCACCGATTTGGAAGTTTTTCTACTCTTTTCCGCAGACCACAGCCGAAATGGTTGAACAGGGATATGCTAAAATTGTTGATCTCTGGAATCCAATTTTAGATGTTTTTGCAGAAAATGAGATAAAATTTGCTTTAGAGGTCCACCCTACAGAAATTGCCTATGATTATTATACTGCCGAGAAATTATTTGAGAAGTTTGATTGGAGGCCTGAAATAGGAATTAACTTTGATCCAAGTCACTTGATATGGCAAGGCATTAATCCACATCTTTTTTTAAGGGAATTTGCTAATAGAATTTATCATGTTCATATGAAAGATGCTGTAGTTACATTGAATGGTAAGGAAAGTATTTTAGGATCACATTTACCTTTTGGTGACCGACGACGCGGTTGGGACTTTCGTTCATTAGGTCATGGAGATGTTAATTTTAATGAAATTATTAGAGAGTTAAATAACATGAATTATAAAGGACCTCTCTCAGTAGAATGGGAAGATAGTGGAATGGACCGAGAATATGGTGCAAAAGAGGCATTGCAATATGTTAGGGAAATTGATTTTGTTGCTTCAGAACTTGCATTTGATAGTTCAATGGAAAAATAAAAATTTTAAACTAATTTCTTCCTTATAGGAAATACTCCTTTTAAAAAGAGGAGTATTTTTTTGGTTTTATACCTAATTTTATATCAATATAATTTCGCTATAAAATTATCACAAGATAATCACAAAATATTAAAAATATTACTTGCATAATATAAAAGATTGTAATATAATAAAGTTACTTGATAAAGTTACTTTATAAAGTCTTTAAATCATGGAGAGATTATTATGAAAAAGAGAACTCGTATAAAAAACTTATACCAGCAAGTTTTTGAAAAAGGTTCATTGACCAAACCAGAATTAGCAGAAGAAGTGGGATTATCGCTAACTGCTATTTCAGATTACATAAATGAATTGGTAGATAAAAACTGGATGATTCCCCGCAAGAAAGCGGTTTCAAGCGGAGGACGCAGGGCGGTTATTTATCAAACTAATGATGAATTTCGTTATATTATTGGACTTGATCTCAAAGACACTCATTTTTATATTTTTCTGACAGACTTAAAAGGAAGAATTATTTTTAGTCGGATTCATTATCTTGAAAATCACCGATTTACAAATTATATAGGAGAAATAACTAGTGCCGTTGATACAATGCTGACTGAATTAAGTTTGACTGCAGAGCAAATCCTTGCTATGGGAATCTCCATCTCTGGTGTTACTGACTTTGCAAATAAAAATGTTGATCGTTCCAATCTGTTAGATTGGACAGATAAACCGCTGGCTCTAGAGTTAGAAGCTGAATTGAAAATACCGGTCTTTGTGGAAACAGATGTAAGAGTTTACGCCTATAATGAATTAGAAACAGAAGATGATCGTAATATTACTACTGTACTATATATTGGAGAAGGTATCGGCCTGGCCCTGGTAGTAAAAAATCAAATTTTACAGGGTTACACTAACAGAGCTGGAGAAAATCGTTTCTTTGGGGATGAACTAAAAAGACTTGACTATATTATTAAAAATGATGAATATCTTAAAGAAATAAATGCACAGCCATATTATTCTGAGAAATTTCAAAAAGAAAAAATTAAAAAATTAAATCGCAAATATGAAGAATTTATCAGCCGGAATGAACAAAATGAAATCGAACTGGCTGAGTTTACAACCTATATTGCTCGTATGATGCTTTCCACCATTAATCTGCTTAATCCAAAAAAAGTATTACTTACCGGAAATGTTTTTGATTATAATGATTTGATTTACCATCAGGTTAAGGAAAAAATAATGGCAGGGGAAATGAATTATTTACCAGAGATAAAAAGAAGTAAACACCGCAAAAATCCACTAGAAAATGCAATTGTTTGCTTAATTATGAATAAATTTTTTGACATAAAAGAATTTCAATTCGCCAGGAGTAGATAAATGACCTTTTCAAAAAAGTTAAACTATCATCGAAAAAAAATAAGAAGGCCAGACGGGAGTTTCTTTAAGCTAGTAGAAGTAAAAACAAGTCCAACTAGCATTCTAGAATTTCAACGAACGAATTCCGATAATCATAAAGAAAAACTGGTTGATATTGGCCATGCAAGACTATTAAAGGCTTATGAAAGAGGGATTGCAGACCCTGTAGTCATTGTTTGGGCAGGTTATAATCACGGACAACTAATTAAGGATTATTTTCCTGACCTGTTACCAGTCGGAAATGATTCTTATATAAGTCTTAATGCCTGGATAAAAACAACACTACAGTATTTGATAAAATCCAAAAATTATCTCATTAGTAATAAAGAACTTTTTGTAAAAAAAATTAATAATGAAAAAGACCGCCAGGCGAACTTAATCCTTGATGTTTTAAAAAAAGAAGAGCGATTGGCAGTTTTTATGGCAGAACAAAAGGTAAACATGAAACGAATTTATCAAAATTTTGATTATCAATGTGATTTAGTAGGTGTAGGCCAATTAGCTTTCCCTTCCAAATATTGCAGAAAAAATCAGTATTCGCTAGGTTTTAACAGTTCATTTTTCTTGTTAGAAGATGCTGATTGGGAGAGTAAATACTCACTCTTGGGGGATCCTTATGGTCTACAGATTACCCTGGGAGAAATAGTGAGACCTCCCATTTATCGTCGTTCAGCTTTGTTATTGGACAAGGATGGCAACTGGGAGGTTCGCCAGCCTTTTTTAGATGAGCTGATCCTTACATATAAAAGTCAGACCTGGGATCTTGGTCAGTTTGCAGTGAATTCACCTGCCGAGAAAAGTATCTATACAAGATATTATGGTATTAAAGAAAAAGGTTTATCTTTAAATATAACACCCCTGACAGAAAACAAAGTAGAGCTCATTATTATCGATAATAATATTGTCGGGGTTAGAGAAGGAGGAGGAAGTCAAATTCCTCAAAATGGTTTTGTGCTTTCTCTTCCTGCAGACGAATTCGCCTTTGACAGCCTAACTCCTAAAGTGAAAGTAGGTTATCGTTTTAAAGGGAATAATAGTTACTGGACAGCTATCCAGGCGGGGCCCCTATTAGTAAAAGACTATAAATTGGTGCTTAATCGTAATTCACTTAAAAATGAGCAGTTTTTTGGGAAGAGTTTCAAGAAAAAACGTCCTCAGTTTAGACGTGTTGTACCAACTGATTATGCACCAGATATTGACCAGACGCGGGCAGCGCGTATGGTAGCCGGGATAACCAGTGACAATCAATTTTGCTTGCTGACTGTTGAGTCAGTCAATAGCGGCATGGAACTCAAAGGAGAATCAACCGGAGCAACTCTGCTGGAAATGGCAGAATTAGCCCGGGATAAAAAATACAAATATGCAATAAATTTGGATGGAGGTGGTTCTACTAATATACAGTATCACTATGGTAATTTATTAATTACTGCAGACCGTCGTGGTCTGCCAGGAGTCATCTATGAGAGAATGGTTCCTGCAATGGGAGTTGTCACAAATAATTAGGAGGAACAATATGAGAAAAAGTTTAATTATTACTATTTTAGCTATTTTGTTGGTTTCGGTTTTTGCTTTTGCAGTTATGGCGGAGACAACAACTATCCGTTATTTTATGTGGGATCCAGAATTTAAAGATTTAGAACAGGAATTGATCAATCAGTTTGAAAAAGAAAACCCGGATATTAAAGTTGAGTTTACTGCTTTAGAACCCTCAAACTATTGGCCAAAGATTTCTGCAATGGCCTCTGCCGGGGAATTACCTGATGTGTTTAACATGTCTTCAGGCTATGTTGATCAGTGGGCACGAGATGGTCTTTTAATGAACATTCAGGATAAAGTAGACCAGTTACCTGCAGACGACTATTTTACAAAAGTATTTTCTACAATGCGTTACCCAGATAAAGAAAGCAGTGACATGTATGGTATTCCTTATGCCTGGGTAACTACAGTGCTTTATTACAATAAAGATATGTTTGACACAGCAGGTGTTGAATACCCTTCTGATAACTGGACCTGGGAAGATTTCCGAAAAGCTACCCAAAAGTTAACCCTTGATGAAAATGAAGATGGTGTGCCAGAACAGTATGGTTTTTGGTGGTACGGTCGTTATGCCCATGTAGAACCATGGATCTATGCTAATGGCGGTCGGATTCTTAATCAAGAAAAAACAAGAATTGCTGTAGATGATAAGGCAAAAGAAGCAATTCAATTTTTAGCAGATCTTAGTAATAAATATAATGTATCACCACCTAAAAAAGATACTGTTGGTATTAGACAAAATGATATGTTCCCCTTACAGCAAACAGCTATGTGGGTTGATGGTTCCTGGAATATCGCGCATATTCGTAACATGAGTCAGGGAGCTTTTGATTGGGGTATTGCTAAAGTACCAGCAGGTCCATCAGCAGAACCAGGCGAATATAATGCTTATGGATGGCCAGATTCAATCGTTATTTCAAAAACTACTAGTAATAAAGATGCTGCATGGAAATTAGTAAAATATCTAATCGGTAAAAACCGTCCATTAGAGTCTTATATGGCAGGTAAAGTTCCTATCTATAAATCACTTGCTAATTCAGAAGAATGGTTGGAGAAGGATAAAAAACCTCAGGAAATGGACATAATTCTTGAATTAGGAGAAAATATGGGTAGAACTAGCTTTACCATTGGCTGGGGAGAATGGCGCGGTTATGCTGATACTGGCGGCGCTGGTATGAACGGTGTTCTCGATAGTATAACTAATGGTGAAATGACTGTCGAGGAAGCTATTACTACCTTTACTAAATACGGAAATGAAGTACTAGAAAGATATTATCCAGAACAGTAAATTATAATTAAAAAAGGGGATATCTAGATATCCCCTTTTTCTCTTTAAAGGAGGACCGGATTTATGCAATATAGAAAATTCACACCCTGGCTTTTTTTGATTCCAACCCTGCTTGGTCTGATCTTGTTTCGTCTAGGTCCGATGCTGGCAGCGGGCCTGGCTAGTTTTACCAGGTGGAGTGTCTTTTCTCCACCAGAATGGATAGGACTGGGCAATTATATTGAACTTTTTAATTCTGATGTCTTTTTATTGATTTTACGTAATACGATTATTTTTAGTCTGCTCTTTGTACCTGGAGTTATGGCTGTGGCACTTTTGCTTGCTGTCCTGGTAAATAATAGGCTAAAAGGGATGACCTTTTTTCGCGGTCTTTTTTATCTGCCAGTAATAACATCAGTAGTCTCAATTGGTGTTATCTGGAGCTGGATCTTAAGTCCGAGATTTGGTCTCTTATATCAGCTGGTAAGTAAGTTTTTTAATGTAGTAAGGTTGCCGTCATTTCTTGGTGATGCTCGTTATGCATTATTAACACTGATCGTTGTCTATATCTGGAAAATGGCCGGTTATTTTATGATTCTTTTCTTGGCTGGGCTGCAGAATATTCCGGAAATATACTATGAGGCTGCTACTATTGATGGAGCAAGTATATGGCAAAAATTTCGCCATATAACTTTACCTCTCTTATCACCAACAACCTTTTTTATTCTGATCATGTCCTTAATTACATCCTTAAAGACATTTGAACTAACATATATCATGACTCAGGGTGGACCAAATTATGCTTCTTCTACTCTTATCTTTAGTATTTATGTAAATGCCTTTAAACATTTCCGCATGGGATATGCTTCAGCGATGTCATATATTTTGTTTATTATGGTTGGGGTAGTTACTTATTTGAACTTTAAATTTAAAGACCGTTGGGTTAATTATAGTGAATAGGGGGTGCGTTCAATGAGTCGCAGCAGGAAGCTATTATTATATTTAATATTATTTATTATTTCTTTGACAACTATTTTTCCGTTTCTGTGGATGCTTTCATCTTCATTTAAAACAATGGGGGAGATATTCTCCTTAACACCTAAATTTATTCCATCTAAATTATTCAAACCGGGTATGTGGGAAAATTACAGAATGATTTTGCAGGAATATAATTTTATTCGTTTTATTCTTAATTCTTTTATGGTGGCAGGTTTTGCTGCTCTAGGCCAACTTTTCACCTGCAGCCTGGGAGGATTTGCTTTTGCCAGGATGGATTTTCGGGGAAAAGAAATCATTTTTGCTTTAATGCTAGCCACGATGATGATGCCGATTCAGGTCACAATTATACCCGAGTATTTTATTATGTTAAAATTAGACTGGTATAATACATTTTTGCCTTTAATTATACCATCGATTTTAATTGGTTCTTTTGGAACTTTTTTGTTCAGAAGTACTTTTGAAAATATGCCATCTTCTATGGAAGAGGCAGCATTTATTGATGGAGTAAATGACTGGCAGATGTATTATAAGGTTTTTCTACCAAATGCAAAGCCGGCTTTAGCTTCACTCTTTATTATTGCATTTATGAATAACTGGAATGCCTTACTGCGTCCGGTAATCTATATCGATAAACCTTCACTTTACACGATAACAATGGGGTTAGCAATGTTTAGAGGAAATTACGGTACACAGTGGCACCTTCTTTTAGCTGGTTCAGTTATTTCTATCTTACCCCTGCTTTTAATCTATATCACAATGCAGAAATATTTTGTACGCGGCATGCTAACTTCTGGGACAAAGGGGTGATCTTATGATAAAATTTGGTACAGGTGGTTGGCGGGCTGTCATTGCAGAGGAATTTACTTTTGAAAATGTAAGAAAAGTTGCCAAGGGTTTAAGTGATATGATTATTGATCAGGGAAGTAAGAAAAGGGTAATTGTAGGACATGATTTTCGTTTTCTTTCTGGCCGGTTTTCCCGTGCTTTTGCTGAGGTACTGGCTGTTAATGACATAGAAGCACTTTTTATTGAAGATGCAGTGCCGACTCCGATGGTCATGTATGCAGTTGAAGTAGAGGGTCTTGATTTTGGGGTCACTATCACGGCTTCCCATAATCCACCAGAATATAATGGAATTAAACTGTTTACCAAAGGTGGTAAAGATGCACCGCTCGAGGTAACAGAAGAGCTGGAAAAATATATTAATATTTTAGATAATGCTCCTGTCATCTATGGTAGTTTCTTTAAACTGATTAAAGAAGAAAAGATTAAATACTATACAATTAAAAATAACTATATTGATTTTCTTTTAGGACAAGTTGACACAGAGGCAATTGCTAAACAAAATTTAAAGATTCTTTTTAACCCAATGTATGGTGTTTCTAAGGATATTATGATGATGTGTTTAGCCTCACTACGTTGCTCAGTAGATACGATTAATGATTATCGGGATACGATGTTTGGCACCAAAGTTCCTTCACCTGAGCGGGAGAGTTTGCAGGATATGGAATACCAGATGAAAAATGAGGACTATTATCTGGGAATTGCCACTGATGGTGATTCTGACCGACTAGGTCTTTATGATGATCGGGGTAGCTATGTGGATGCTAATCAAATTCTAAAATTGCTTTATTATTATTTTCTGGAATATAGGAGTGAAAAGGGTGGGGTCGTCAGAAACCTAACGACAACCCATATTCTCGATAGAATAGCGGAAAGCTATGGTGAAAAGGCTTATGAGGTACCAGTAGGATTTAAGCATATCTCTTCCAAAATGGAGGAAGAAGATCTTCTGCTCGGTGGAGAAAGTAGTGGTGGGTTAAAAATACGCGGTCGGATTAATGGAAAAGACGGGATTCAAGCAGCTCTTCTTTCAGTAGAAATGCTGGCCAAAACAGGAAAAACATTAAGTGAATTGTTAAAAGAAATAAGTAATAAGTTCGGTAACTTGCACTTTTATTCATTAAATCTTAATTATGAGCCAGAAGAAAAGGAACGTCTGGAAGAACTTCTATTTACAGAAAAATATGTGCCTTGCTTTGTCGCCCAAGAAAGCTGTGGCAGGGAAAAGGAGATAGAAAAAATTTCCTACATGGATGGTGTGAAATATTACTTTACAGATGGGACCTGGTTATCGATCAGGTTTTCCGGGACTGAACCATTGCTGAGAATATATATGGAGATGAATTCTCAATTTGAAATAGATGCTATGGTTAATTTAATCAAAAGGGATGAGTTACTGCAGTTGGATGATGGTTTATAATGAAAGGTGTAATTTTAGCAGCAGGTAAAGGAACCAGGTTAGAAGAACTTACAGAAAACAAGCCAAAAGCTTTGCTAAAAGTAGGGAATAAGAATTGTCTGGAACATATTATTGAGGGAATGCGAGATGCTGGTATTACAGATATTATAGTGGTAATTGGATATCAGGGTCAGCAAATAGTTGATTACTTTGGAGATGGAAATAAATTAAGAGTTAATTTACAATATGTAAAACAAAGTTTAGACAAATATGGAACAGGATATGCTGGTTCTTTAGTTGAACCGCTAATAGACGATAGTTTCATGCTATCTTTTGGAGATATTATTATTACTAAAGATAACTATCAAAGATTATATAATCAATATCAAAATTATGATAATGTCTCTGCAGTAATTTCTCTTAATTGGGTAGATGACCCCAGTGAGGGTGGAGCTGTTTATATTAAAGAAGATGGACTTGTTAAAAAATTGGTTGAAAAACCTCCGCAAGGCAGTTCTAAAACTAATTGGAATAGTGCTGGCTTATTTATATTTTCACCCATATTATTTAAATATCTTAAAAAAATATCTAAGTCAGAGCGTGGAGAATATGAAATTAGCCATGCAATTAACTTAATGATAAATGATGGGGTAGATATTTCTTCATTTAAGATAGATAGTTACTGGCAAGATATAGGAACTCCTGAGGACTATGAACATATCCAGAAAATTTTATCATCACCTCTCTCCAAACCTTATGATAAGGGAAAAATTAATTTATATAAAGAAAAGTATAGACCACAATATCATTTCTCACCTAAAAAAAATTGGGCGAATGACCCTAATGGCCTGGTTTATTATCAGGGAGAATATCATCTTTTTTATCAACACAATCCTGTAGATGTAGTTTGGGGCCCAATGCATTGGGGCCATGCTGTTAGTAAGGATTTATTGTATTGGGAACATCTTCCTATTGCCTTAAAGCCGGATGATAAGTTGGGTGTGATTTATTCTGGATCAGCAGTTGTAGATAAAAATGATAGTACTGGTTTTTTTAAGGGAAATTCCGGATTGGTTGCTATTTATACCTCCCGCCTTAAGACAGAAGAGGGTTCTTTACAACAACAGTCTATTGCTTATAGTAAAGATAATGGACGTAGTTGGATTAAATATATAAATAATCCTGTAATAAAAAATTATGGAGTTGCAGATTTTCGTGATCCTAAAGTTTTTATGCATTCGGAGACAGGAAAATGGGTTATGGTGGTTGCCTGTGGTGATAGAGTCAGGTTTTATAATTCTTCTGATTTAAAGGAATGGAATTATTTAAGTGAATTTGGTTCTGGTATAGGTTCACATGGTGGAGTCTGGGAGTGTCCGGATTTAATTAAATTGCCAGTAGATAGTGACAAAGATGGTAATACAGGAAAAAGCAAAAAGAAAAAATGGCTTTTACAGGTTGGTGACACCAATGGTGGTGAAGCTGGGGTTTCAGTACAATATTTTGTTGGTGAATTTGACGGAGAAAAGTTTAGTAGTGATTATGAGAAGAGTTTTTTAGTTGACTATGGACAGGATCTTTATTCTTTACAAAGTTGGTCTAATTTGCCTGAAGGAAGAAATATCTGGCTTGGCTGGATGAATAATATTGGATATCAGAATATAATACCGACAACAGGTTGGAGAGGCATGATGTCTATTCCAAGGGAGATTAAATTAAGAGAGGGTAAAGAGGGAATTACATTAATACAAAAACCAGTAAAAGAGCTAAAAAAATTACGAGAAAAAATTTATCAAAAAAATAATTATAATCTTTTTGACACCTTTACAATTGATTGTAAAGAGCAAAGCTATGAAATCAAAGCGGAAATAGATATTAATGATGCGGAAAAATTTGCTTTTGCACTTCATAAAAGCGGAGATCAAGAATCTCTAATCATTTTTAATTTGAAAGATGATAATATTTTTATTAATCTGAGTAATTCTGGGAATACAACTTTTAGTGATAATTATCTTTTGAATAAAAAAATAGAGAAAAAAATTAAAGGTAAAAAATTAAAAATTAATATTTTTGTTGATAGGTCTTCTATTGAAATCTTTTTAAATGATGGGGAAGTAGTGGCTACAAATTTAGTTTTTCCTGAATTAAAGCAAACTGAGATTCAATTATCTGTTAAGGGTGGTAGTATTAAAGTAGATTATCTAACAATATATAAGCTCAGTTCAATATGGAGAAAAACAAATATACCTCAGATGTTAACGGAAGATCTCTGAAAGCTGATTCCAGTCGCGAGGTTAATTAGATCAAACATTAGTCTTATATAAACAATAATCCTGCTGGAGAGTTTTATCTCTAACAGGATTATCTTATATTTCAGCTACTGGTAAAGGAGTAGATTACGGTCAGTTGGAACAGAAGAAATTATAATAGTGTTTGGCCATCTAGGAAAAAAATTAGTTAAATATTTTGACAAAGGAAAAGGACTTGGTGTAAAATTAGTTTATGTTAAACAGAACTTGGATAAGTATGGGACAGGTTATGCACGGATACAGGAGTTATTGGAGGAAAAATAGTAGTGAGTAGGTGATCAATAATTCATCATGTTAGCCAATAAGAAATATTTTACTTTAAGCAATATTGAGGATGAACACTTCATAATTACTGGCGGCATCTTAAATGAAAAATACCAGAAAATTGAAAAACAGTTCCAGAACACTTCACCTGGAGTGAATGAAGTTACATTTATTCCAATAATAAGTGGAGAGTACAATCCACTAAGCATAGAAGTGGATAATGGTGTTTTTGTAAATTTGAACCATGCTACAAATAAATGGCAGCGGTCAAATGCTGTTTTAGAGAGTTTGTGTTTTTCATTAAAGAATGATTTGTTAGAAATGCTGGAGAATAAAGATGATATCTTTGATGCTAATCGGCAGATTAATTTAATTGCTGGAAGAAGTAAAAGTAGAATTTGGCCACAACTCTTAGCTGATATTTTAGAGAGTAGAGTTAATTTATTAGAGTTAAAGGTGGGGTCAGAATTTATTGGCAAAGAAATGTTAGCCTTAAAAACTCTGGATTTTATTAATGACGTCTCAGAATTAAAGGAAGCCTTTAAAGTGACTGCTTCTTTTATACCTATAATAGATAATGTTAAGTTTTATCGTGAAAAGTATAATAGGTATTCTAAACTTGTAGATCAAATTTTTAAATATGCTTAATATTTGATCCTGCTGGATTTTTTCTGGTAGGATTTTCTTTTGCTTTCTTAATTTTTAGTGTGGTCTAGTAAAATCGTATAACTTAAATTTCTTCTTTTTGTGAATTAGCACAAAAGTGAGAATATTTATTGTCAGTTGAGTCCGGCTGTGCTATACTTAATTTAACAGTTAAACTAATCAATAAAATATAGTTAAGACAAAAGGAAAGGTTATAGTTATGAATAATAATATTAAGGTAGGAAACTCCTTATATATAAGGGACTTAAATCAGGCTAGTATCTTTCGACTTATTAATAAATATGGCCCTATTTCACGCAAGGATTTAGCAAATAACACTGATTACAGTACTGCTACTGTAACCAATCATGTTAATAGGCTATTAACTAGTGGTTATGTGATTGAAACAGAAAAAGGGGATTCAACGGGTGGCAGAAAACCAGTCTATTTAGATGTAAGTCCTAATAAAGCTTATATAATTGTTATTTCTATTGAAGTAAAACGTATTGAAGTAATTTTATTTAATTTGAAGTTATCAATTGAATACAGAGTTTCTTTTTCGATAAACGGTAAACCAATTGATATTATTAAAAATGTACTAAATGAAATTGAATTCATCCTAAAAGATAGAAATATAAAGGAAGAGAGTATTATTGGTATAGGAGTTTCTGTACCAGGGTTAATAGACCGGGAGCACAATTCATTGGTTTTTGCACCTAATCTGGGCTGGGCGAATGTACCGATAGCTGACTTAATTAAGGAAAGATTTGCTTTACCAGTTGTGGTTGAAAATGAAGCTAATGGAGCTGCCTTAGGTGAAATAGAATTCGGAAATTCTGAAATTGACAATATGGTTTATGTATCTATTAACGAAGGAATCGGCTGTGGCATAATCTTTAATGGCAAACTTTATAAAGGTTCTAGTGGGAATGCTGGAGAATTTGGTCATATTATCATAGATAGATCAGGACCTAATTGCCACTGTGGTAATAAAGGCTGTTGGGAAGCAATGGCTTCAGAGAACTTTATAGTTAATGCTGTAAATGAAAAATTAAATGAAAATTTAAATATAGAGGATATTTATGAACTGGCTAAGCAAGATAACCAGGTAGTAATTAATATTTTAAAAACTGCCGGAATTAATATTGGCATTGGTTTAAGAAATATTATTAATAGTCTTAATCCTGAATATTTGATATTAGGTGGAAATAATATTTCTAAAATTAAGGAATATATATATGATGATTTAGTAAATATAGTAGAAGAAGAGGCTTTACCAGTTTCTTTAGAAAAAACTAATATAAAATTTAGCAAATTAGATGGCTCAGCCGTTGTCTATGGAATTGCATATTTAGTCTATAATCGGTTTTTTGAGCTATAACTTGTTTAAGTTTGTCAGAAAGTTTAAGTCTTAAATTAACAGTTATACTATTGAAGGAGGAAAGTCTATGTCGTATTTATTAGGATTAGATATTGGGACAAGTGCAGTTAAATGTATTTTAATATCTAAAGACGGAAGTATTATTGGAAGTTCATCAGAAGAGTACCCCCTGTCTACACCCTATCCTGGTTGGACAGAGCAGGATCCTGATAAATGGTGGAAGGCCACAGAGAAAACAATTAAAAATTTACTAAATATTAGCAAAATTAATCCTGAAGAAATAAAAGGTATTAGTCTTTCAGGTCAAATGCATAGTTCGGTTTTTTTAGATGAAAATTTAGAGATTATTCGACCAGCAATATTGTGGAGTGATACCAGAACTTCTAAACAATGTGATTATATTTATGCTAAAGTAGGCGGTATTAATAATTTAATTAATTATGTTTCCAATCCTGCTTTAGAAGGGTTTACTGCTCCTAAAATATTATGGTTAAGAGAAAATGAACCAGAAAATTATAAAAAGCTGAGACATGTACTTTTACCAAAAGATTATATTCGCTTCAAACTTACAGGTGAGCTCTACACTGATGTATCAGATGCAGCTGGAACGCTTATGTTTAATGTGGAGAAAAAAGAGTGGTCAAAAGGATTATTAGAGGAGTTAGATATTGATCCAAATATCTTACCACCTGTTTTAGAATCACAAGATATTGCCGGTGAAATTATTGCTTCGGTTGCCAATGAGACTGGGCTTAAAGAAGGAACATCTGTTGTAGCTGGAGGAGCTGACCAATCTTGTGGTGCAATTGGAAGTGGAATTGTAAAAGAAGGTAGAGTAATGGTAAGTTTAGGTACTTCAGGTGTGGTACTTGCTCAGACTAATTCCCCTGTTGCAGATGAACAAGGAAGAATTCATCTTTTTAATTATTCTAAACCAAATAGTTGGTATATGATGGGTGTTATGTTATCAGCAGGTATGTCCTATCAATGGCTAAAGAAAAAAATGTATGCTGATAACTTGGATTTCTCCAAGTTAAATGAGCTGGCTGGATCAGTAGCAGCGGGTAGTGAAGGATTAGTTTTTCTGCCTTATCTTTTTGGGGAAAGAACTCCACATGCAGATGCAGATGCGCGCGGTGTATTTTTTGGCATTTCTGATAAACACAGTCAGGGACATTTTATCCGCAGTGTCATGGAAGGGGTCACCTTTGGACTAAGAGATTCGCTAACTTTAATTAAAGAAAAAGGTATTGAGATTAATGAAGTACGCGTAATTGGAGGTGGAGCGAAAAGTCAGGTTTGGCAGCAGATTTTAGCTGACATTTTTGGTGAAGAAATATGTCTTTTAAATGTTGAAGAAGGGCCAGCATTTGGAGCCGCAGTTATTGCAGGTGTTGGTACAGGAGTTTACGAAAGTTTTGAACATGCAGAAGCTAATATAATTAAAGTTGTAAAAAGAATTAAACCAGATCCAGAGCGGCATGAGCTCTATAATAAAATCTATAATATTTACCGTAATTTATACCCAACTTTAAAGAGTAATTTTAAAGATTTAGCTCAAGTTAATAAAGACTGTTTATAATGGGGGTAAAAATTTATGGATGAGATATTTAAAGATATACCTAAGATTGAATATGAAGGGTTAGAATCTAATAATTTATTGGCATTTAAACATTATAATGCTGACGAAAAAGTAGGCAATAAAACGATGGCTGAGCATCTCAGATTTTCAATGGCCTACTGGCATACTTTAGTTGCAAATGGGACAGACCCATTTGGCAATGCTACAATGGAACGTCCCTGGAACTCTTTAACCGATTCTATGCAAAGAGCTGAACTGAGGGCAAAGGCCGGCTTTGAATTTATGAGTAAACTGGGTATTAATTACTTTTGTTTTCATGATCGTGATATTGCTCCAGAAGGTAATAGTCTGCAAGAAAGCAATAAAAATTTGGATTATATTGTCTCTCTTATAGAAAAATTGATGGAGAAGACAGATATTAAATTATTATGGGGAACTGCTAATCTATTTAGCCATCCGCGATATATGCATGGAGCTGCTTCTTCGCCAAATGCAGATGTTTTTGCTCATGCAGCAGCTCAGGTAAAAAAAGCTCTAGAAATTACCAGTAGACTTGGTGGCGAGAATTATGTATTCTGGGGTGGGAGAGAAGGGTATGAAACCCTTTTAAATACAGATATGGCCTTAGAACAGGATAATTTAGCTAGATTTTTTACTATGGCTGTTGATTATGCTGAGAAGATTGGTTTTAAAGGACAGTTCCTATTGGAGCCAAAGCCAAAAGAACCGACAAAACATCAATATGATTATGATGTGGCAAATGTGATAGCTTTTTTACGCAAATATGGACTGGAAGATTATTTTAAAATAAATATTGAAGCAAATCACGCTTTACTGGCAGGACACACTTTTCAACATGAGCTTCACTATGCAAGGATTAATCAGATGCTTGGAAGTATTGATATTAACCAGGGTGATCCATTACTGGGTTGGGATACTGATCAATTTCCCACTAATCTTTATGCAACTACTTTAGCGATGTATGAAATTTTAAAAAATGGTGGAATAAAACCAGGTGGATTAAACTTTGATGCTAAATTAAGAAGACCTTCTTTTGAACCAATTGACTTAGCTTATGGTCATCTAGCTGGGATGGATACATTTGCTTATGGTTTAAAGGTTGCGCATAGATTATTAGAAGATAATGTTTTAGAAGATCATTTAGCAGAAAGATATAAGAGTTATCAGAGTGGTATAGGCCTGGATATAGTTGAGGGAAATCTTGATTTTGAAGGCTTAAACGAATATGCACTAAAAAATGATCAAATTATAAATGCCTCAGGCAGGCAAGAAATGTTGGAATCTATAATAAATAACTATTTAATAATGGGTGGTGTCATATGGGAAAAAATGTGAAATTGCGATTAGAAAACATAGATAAGTCTTTTCCCGGTGTAAAAGCATTGGATAATATTAATTTCTCAGCAGAAAAAGGCTCAGTCCACGTTTTGTGTGGTGAAAATGGGGCTGGTAAATCTACTTTAATGAAGATTATTAATGGAGTCTATCATCAGGATACTGGAAATATATATATTGATGACAAATTAGTTGAAATTGATAGCCCGACTAAAGCGAAGGAACATGGTATTTCTATGATATTTCAGGAACTTGACTTCGTACCGGAAATGACAGTAGAGGAAAACTTTGTGACTGGAAATTGGCCAACAAGTAAATTTGGGAAAGTTAACTGGAAAAAAATTAGAAAACAGGCAAAAGAGATTTTAGAAAAAGAAGGACTTGATTATGATTTAGATACAAAGTTAAAAGATCTTTCTATCTCAGATATTCAGTTACTTGAAATTGTCAAAGCAGTCTCATATGATGCAGCTGATATTATAATTATGGACGAACCTACCTCCGCAATTAGTGATACAGAAATTGATCTACTTTTTGATAAGATTAGATCTCTAAGAGAAAGAGGTAAAAGTATTATCTATATTTCTCATAAGATGGATGAGATTTTTAAAATAGCAGATATGATTACTGTATTAAGAGATGGACAATTGGTTGCTACAAAGCCAAAAGAGGAATTAGATATAGAAACCGTTATTTCTTTGATGGTAGGTAGAAAGTTATCTGAGAATTTTCCGAAAGAAGATATAGAAATAGGCGAAGAAATATTGAAAGTGAAAAGCTTAAATAGTCATCGCATTTTCAAAGATATTGATTTTAATGTTCATGCTGGAGAAATCATTGGTTTTTCAGGTCTAGTTGGAGCGGGAAGAACCGAAGTTTTACGTGCTCTTTTCGGATTAGATTCATATGATTCTGGTGAGATTATTATCAACGGTAAAAAAATCGATGTTACTAGTACCAATGATAGTATTGATAATGGTATGGTTATGCTGTCAGAAGACAGAAGAAGATATGGCATCATACCTGTGCGAAGTGTTAAAGAAAATACAACTTTAGCTAATTTAGAAGAGTTTATATATAATGGCAGATTGCATCGCCAAAAAGAAATAGAAGTGGTAGAAGAAATGTGTGAAAAGATGAATGTTAAAACACCTTCTATTGATACAGATGTAAGTGCTTTAAGTGGGGGTAACCAACAAAAAGTAGTTTTAGCAAAATGGATGGTAAATGACCCTGATATATTTCTGCTAGATGAACCTACTCGTGGTATTGATGTGGGTGCCAAATTTGAAATATATAAACTAATGACAGCATTGGCTAAAAGAGGGAAAGCTATCTTAATGGTTTCTTCTGAATTACCTGAATTGATAGGAATGTGTGATAGAATTTACGTTATGTCAGAGGGGAAGCTCACTGGAGAACTAAAGAGGAAAGATTTTTCACAGGAAGCTATTATGAAACTTGCAGTAGGATAAAATTACGGAAAGAGTGATAATATGAAAGACTTAAAATTAGGTGATAAATTCTCGCGGATAAAGCAAAAGTATGGGATTTTTCTGGTACTGATTTTACTTTTTGTAGTATCATCATTAATTAATAGCAATTTCTTATCTGTTAGGAACTTAACGAATATTTCTCGCCAAATATCAATTACAACTATCCTGGCATTTGGTGAAACAATACTGATTATTTCTGGCTTGTTGGATCTTTCGAATGGTTCTGTTTTAGCTCTGGCTGGATTACTTTCGGTCTCAGTATTTAAAATGACGGGCTCCTTGATTTTAGCATTTATAGTTGCTATTGTTGTTGCAGTTTTCTGTAACATAATTAATGGTATCATGGTAACCAAATTTGAAACTCCACCATTTATTGCGACCCTGGCTATGATGGCTATGGCACGTGGAGCCGCACTTCTTTATACTAATGGTCAAAATATATATCGCATTGGCGATTATACAGTCTTTGGACAGGGATCAATTGGTTTTGTTCCTACTCCAATTATATTCTTTATATTAATTGGTATTGTAACCTGGTATATACTGAAGCATACACGTTTAGGAAGGTCCTTATATGCAATAGGTGGTAATGAAGAGGCTGCAGTTGCATCTGGTATTAATGTCAACAGGAAAAAAATGTTGGCCTATATTGTAAATGGTGTTTTTGTAGGTATTGCTGGTGTAATCTTTATGTCTCGTGTTAATGCTGGCCTGCCTAATGGAGCTGTTGGCTTTGAATTTGAAGCACTGACATCATCCATTATCGGTGGAACTAGTTTCTCTGGTGGGGTAGGTACGGCTGGAGGAACAGTAATTGGTGCATTTATAGTTGGGTTTTTAAATAATATTATGAACCTTGTTGGTGTAAACTCATATGTGCAACAGATTATACGGGGTGGAATTATTGCTCTGGCGGTAATCTATGATACTAGGACTAAGAAAATGAGAACTAAGAGTCAATTGGGAAATGTTGAATAATAATCTGGTTAAAATGGCTAACAGCCGTTTTAAATATAATCACAACTACAAGGAGGAGAAATAATGAGAAAAAGTTTAATTATGTTCATGTCAGTATTGTTAGTTTTAGGTTTAGTCGTATCTGTAGGTGGTAATGAGGTTATGGCACAGGAAGAGTATAGAGTAGCTTATATTGCTAGAGCTCAGGGAGATTCATTTGCAGCTTGGCTTGCTAACTCTATCATTGAAGAGTCAAACAAGTATGAGAACATTGATTTGCAAGTTTTTGACGGACAGGGATCTGACGCTAAACAAAACTCTTTAATCGAAAATGCAATTGTTAATGAGTTTGATTTAATTATTATTCAGCCTAACAATGGTGAGGCACAAAGACCATATGCTGAAAAGGTTGTAGAAGCTGGTATCGATTTAATTACAACTAATGCTCGTATTGATGGTATTGAAGGAGGATCTTCTGTAGATGCGGATCCTTATATGCAGGCTGCTGTTGTTGCAGAAATGGCATTGGAACAAGTACCTGAAAATGCAAATGTTGTTGTATTGAACGGACCTCCTGGAAACTTCCACGCTTCTGAAAGACGCAAAGCTTGGGAAGCAGAGTTCTTTGCAAAACGACCAGATGTAACTATCGTTGGTGAGCAGATTGCTAATTGGAACAAAGATGAAGCAATGAGATATATGGAAGACTGGGTACAAGCTAACGATCATATTGATGCCATTATTTCTATGAATGATAATATGGCAGCTGGCGCCTTAGAAGTTGTAAAAGGTGACCCAGAATATAATGATATTCTATCTTATGGTGTAGACGGTACTGCAGAAGCTGTTCTTTTAATCAAAGAAGGTAGAATGACTGCTACAACTCTACAGAGTGCTTATGCATTAGCTGAAAGAATCTTATGGGTTTCTGACCTATTAGTTACTGATAAAGTTATGGAAATTCATACTAATATTGGTAACCCTGTAGTAACAAGCGAAAATGTAGAACAGTATATTGAAATGCATGAAAAGGCAGGAAACCTGTAAGAATAAAGTAAAAGATAGATATGATATTCCAGTATTGGTAGATGCAGTTGCATCTACCAATACTATTTAAATTAATGATGATGGCCTTTCTATCACAGATTATGAGAGGAGATGTATTATGGAAAAGATGCAAGCAGCAGTAATGACAGAACCAGGTAAAATAATTTTTGAAGAAAGAGAAATACCAGAAATTAAAGATAATGAGGTTCTGGTAAAAATAGAACATGTTGGTCTTTGCGGATCAGACTTACATTATTATGAACATGGTAGAATAGGTGACTTTGTTGTGGAAGAACCAATGATACTTGGTCATGAAGCAGCTGGTAAAATAGTTAAAGTCGGTAAAGATGTAGAAAGCTTAGATGTAGAAGATTTAGTAGCATTAGAGCCTGGCATTACATGTGGCAAATGTGAATTTTGTAAATCAGGTAAATATAACTTATGTCCAGATGTAGAATTTTTAGCAACCCCTCCTTATGATGGAGCTTTTGTAGAATATATTGCTTATCCTGAAGATATGTGTTTTAAGCTTCCTGAAGGAATGGATACAGTCGAGGGATCTTTAATTGAACCATTAGCAGTTGGTTTTCATGCAGCTAATCAGGCAGATGCTCAGATTGGTGAAACAGCGGCTATATTGGGTGCAGGGTGTATAGGTTTAGTAACTTTGATGTCTTTAAGGGCCAGAGGCATAAAAGAAGTTTATGTTTCAGATCTTATTGATATAAGACTGGAAAAGGCAGCTGAAGTTGGTGCCAAAAAAGTATTTAATGCCAAAGAAGTTGATGTTGTTGCAGAAATAATGAAACTTACCAACAATGAAGGTGTTGACATAGTAATTGAAACAGCAGGTAGCAAGGTTACTGCCAAGCAAACAGCAGATTTAGTTAAAAGAGGCGGTAGAATTGTACTTGTCGGTATGGCGGCAGATCCAGTTTTTGCATATGATTTCGGTAAACTACAATCTAAAGAAGCATCAATCAATACTGTATTTAGATATAGAAATATTTATCCAAAAGCTATTAAAGCTGTTGGTGATGGTACAATTGATGTAAAACAGGTTGTTACAGATACTTTTGGTTTTTCTGAAGTTAAGAAAGCCATTGATTATAATGTTGAAAATAAATCAGAGACTGTAAAAGTAGTCATTGATATGAATAAATAAATTTTAAATCCACGATCCCTTATTTTAACGGGATACGTGGGTTTTTGTTAATAGTTTAAGGGAGGTAATTTAGATGGATTTAAATTTGAATGGCAAGTATGCAGTAATTACGGGTGGAAGTAAGGGGATTGGCTTTGGTGTAGCAGAAGGACTTGCTGCAGAAGGAGTAAATGTTTTTTTGATTGCCCGTGGCAAAGAAAGATTAGACGAAGCTGTAGCTAAATTAACAAAAAATTACGATGTTGAAGCTTATGGTATTTCAACTGATGTGACAAAAGCAGAAGATATTGCTGCTGCAGTTGCTGAGATTAAGCAGCAGACTGAGGTAGTTGATATTTTAATAAATAACGCTGGAACTGGTAGTAATGAAACAATTATGGAAGCTGAAGATGAAAAGTGGAATTATTACTGGGAGTTACACGTTATGGCCGCTATTAGATTCTCTCGCTCCCTGGTTCCATTGATGAGTAAAGGTGGGGTAATTTTAAATACAGCCTCAATCTGTGCCAAACAGCCGCTAGGTTATGAACCAATTTATAATACAACCAAAGCAGCGCTTGTTATGTTATCTAAAGGTATGGCCGAGGAGTTTATTGATAAAGATATTCGGGTCAATAGCATTAATCCAGGTCTTGTTTTAACAGAGGACTGGATAAATACAGCTACTGAATTAACAGAAGGCACTGATAGAACATATCAAGATTATTTAGATGAAATTGCGGCAGAAAATGCTCCGATTAATCGTTTTGCAACACCGGAAGAGTTGGCTAACTTTTATGTCTTTATGTGTTCAGATAAAGCTAGCTATAGTGTCGGGTCATCATATTATGTTGATGGTGGTTGGTTGAAAACTATAGTTTAAAATATATATTGCCGGGGGAAACTCCGGCTTTTTTTTATTTTACAGAGGTGTTTTTCTTGTTAAACCTTTTTCTGATAGTGTATAATATTAGTAAGTCAACTAAATTGAGGTGTCATTGATGTATCAGGTAAGTGACGGTCTACACGACAGACTAAAAAAAATAGCAGCGATTTCTGAACTTGGGAGAGGTATGGATTCAGGGGAGTTAAATGATTATGGCTAAACAGATTAGCAGAAAGATGCATCTTTCTGAGCATATAGTAGATTTATGGGAGACAAATCGGCGGATTCCCCAGGAAGTAATAACTTATGAAGTGCTAATAAACTAATTGATTTGTTTATAATTAATGAAATATTAATTGAATAGGGTGATAGAAATGAGAGAGAAGCGAGTAATGGCCTTAATCACCATGGCGGACGTTATAAGAGAATCATTTTATGAACAATTAAGTAGTATTTTCGGAGATAATGTTATTATAAAAAGATATCTTTTAACAGATGATAATATTGTACTTGATGATTGTGAACTAGTTTTGTGTTCTAGTCCTGCAATTTATGAAAAAGTTAGATCAGTAACACCTTCTAAGATAAAGGTTATTAATGTTCGGAGAGCGCTTAATTTGGAAAACCTAGATCAAATTTTTAAAATTGAACCTGGAACAGAGACACTTGTCGTTAGTAATCATGATTACACAGCAAGGGAAACTGTAGAATTATTGATAGAAATGGGTATTGACCACTTAAATTATAGGGCGTATTATCCTGGAGCAGATCAAGGAGATGCGAGGGTTGCGATTACACCAGGTGGTAAATACCTTGTTCCAACAGGAATTGAAAAGATAATTGATATTGGGTTTAAGTTAATAGATGTAACTACTATTATGGAAATTCTTTTAACTTTAAAACTTCCCTTGAATAATACAAACTTTTTAACTGCTCGTTATACCAAGAAAATGGTGGAGTTAAATAAATATAGTAATCAATTAAATATGCTTCTGGAAGGATTACTTTTCACTTCACATGATGGTATAATAGCAATTAATGAGGACCATGAAGTAATGTTTATTAATAAAACTGCTGCTAGTTTACTAAACTTAACTTTAAAAGATGTTATTGGGGATTCAATAGAGGATTTAATTGATAGTAATAAGTTAATAAAATTAATTATAGATGATAAAAATAAATCAAATGAATTAATCGAATTTAAAAAAAAATACTTTTTAATAAATAAAGAAAAAATTCAACATGATGGAATCTTTAATGCAAAAGTAATAAGTATTAAAGATATAACACAGATTCAAAAACAGGAATATGAAATCAGAAAAAAATTAAGAAGAAAAGGTTTTGTTGCAAGGTATGATTTTTCTGATATCATTGGTGTAAGTAAACAGATTAAAAGAACTGTTGAAATTGCAAAGAAAATTGCTAATAATGATTTAACGGTTTTAATTAGAGGAGAAAGTGGGACTGGTAAAGAATTATTTGCTCAGGCTATCCATAATAAATCAGGTAGATGCAACAATCCTTTTGTTGCTGTCAATTTTGCTGCATTATCAGATAGTCTAATTGAAAGCGAATTATTTGGTTATGAAGAAGGTGCCTTTACTGGTGCAAAAAGGGGAGGCAAACCAGGGTTATTTGAACAGGCCCATACTGGAACTATTTTTATTGATGAGATTGGGGATGCTCCACCAAACTTACAAGCAAGACTTTTAAGAGTCTTACAAGAAAAAGAAGTAATGAGAGTTGGTGGTAATAGTATTATCCCTGTTAATGTAAGGGTGATAGCTGCAACAAATAAAGACTTAGATCAACTTGTCTTAGAGAATAAGTTTAGAAAAGATTTATTTTATCGTTTAAAAGTCTTATATTTTAATGTGCCTCCATTGCGTGAAAGGGTAGAAGATATCTATTATTTGGTTAATTATTTTTTAAAACAAAAAGATTGTGATAAGAATATTTCAAAAAAAGTATATGATGTTTTTAGAGAACATAATTGGCCAGGTAATGTCAGAGAACTTGAAAACATAGTAAACTATATAATTACTGTTGTTGACTCAAACCAAGTAGATACCAAAAATTTACCATTTGAATTTAGAGAGTTTCATCAAATAGATGGCCATTTGCCAAAACCAGAACACGAAAGAATCTGTGAATATTTGCAAGAGACTGATGAATTAAATGTGTATCTATTAATTTTAGAAATTTTACTTAAGGCTGAAGAATTTAATAAAAATATTGGTAGAAACAGAATATGTAAACAAATGAAGATAGAGGGTTTTGATTATTCATCAGAAATGGTTAGAACAAGAATTAATAATTTAGCTGAGTTTGGTCTAGTAAGGGTGGGAAAAACAAGACAAGGCACTAGTTTAACTTTAAAAGGGAAGAGGTTCTTACAAGCAAACAAGTAAAATTTTAGGGTATTTAGGTGATTTAAAGTCACCTAAATACCCTATTTTTTTGTCAAAAATATATTATTGTATAATTATTACAGTAATATTATAACATTATGGTGTATATATGCTAGGTAATAGAAGATAAATTGTTTAATTATAAGTAATTTTATATTTATTTAATAAAATAATTATAAAAATTATAGTTTTGGTATGAATAATGCATTAATTAAAAAATAAATATTAATAATATATTGATTTAAAGTGTTAAAGTCAAGAAGGGTGGGATGAGATGAATGCCTAAATTAATAAAAAGCAAAGCTATAATAACAGGAACTAAACAAAAAATTATTCCAGAAGGTTGGATCTTAATAGAAGATGGAATAATTAGCAAAACTGGTAATCAAATAGACTTAAAAAAATTGACTCGAGAAGAAACTAAAGATATTCAAGATTTGAGTGATTATTATATTATGCCTGGTTTAATAGATGCTCATACTCATCTTTCAATTATACCTGGATTAGGCAACCAAATTGAACAATTAAAACTACCTAGTGATCGTAATATATTAAGAAGTATACCAAATCTATATAAAAATTTAGTATCTGGTGTAACTACTATGCGAGTGATGGGTGAAGAAAATTATATTGATATTGAAATTAAAAAAGCTAGTGCAGAAGGTTTAGTTAAGAGTCCAAGAATACTTGCTAGTGGGATTGGAATTGCTTCTATAAATGCTCATGGTGCGGCCAATACTTTTACGGATGGTGAAGTAGAAATTCAAAAACAGATTCGCAAAAATTTTGCAAAAGGAGCAGACCATGTCAAAATATTTGTTACTGGCGGTATAAGTACACCAAATTCAACTCTTTTGCATTCTTCATATAGTAAAAAAGAAATTAAAACAGCTGTTGAAGAGGCAGCCAGAGTTGGAAGCTATGTAGCAGCACACGCTCATGGCGGGAAAGGTCTCGATTTATGTATTGAAAATGGAGTAAGAACAATTGAGCATGGTGCTTACCTTGATAAAAAACAGTTAGAAAAAATGATAGAGCAAGAACAATGGTTAGTAAGTACGCAGGCAATTTTATTTCATGAAGAAGGTATTGAAAAATCAGATTTCTCAAATTTGCTTATTAAAAATAAAGTTTTAAAAGCACGCAAAGTAATAAGAAATAATTTTACCAAAATTTTAAAGTCAAAAATAAATCTAACAGTAGGTACAGATAGTATGCATGGACTTTTGTGGTTTGAGTTAAAATTTTTAACTGATAATGGTTATAGTACACATCAAGCTGTTGAAGCTGCAACAAGTAAGGCAGCCAAAGCATGTCAGATAGATGACATGCTTGGTACATTAACTCCAGGTAAGATTGCAGATTTTATAGTCTTAAAAGAAAATCCATTGGCAGATATTAAGGCATTAAGTAAAGTTGATCAGGTTTATAAGTCGGGGGAATTGGTAGCAGAAAATGGTAATTTAAGAGGGGTGATTAAAACATAAATTATTGTTTGTAATATTGAGAAGGTATTATCTAGTAGTTGTACATTTAAAAAATATTAACGAGTAGAGAGGAGTTTCATAATGAGTAGAATAAGTAAAAAAGTTATTTTATTGTCAATGGTTATAATCTTATTTTCGTTAACAATGCAGGTGGCATTTGCTGCTGAAGAAGATCGCTTAGTAAAAAAAGTTTCTATTTTGACAAGACCAAAGGCATCTTCGCCAGATGAATTTGAAACGGTAAATTTACTGGTAGAAAATATGAAAAAAGTTGGGATTGAAGCAGAGGCAAAAGTAGTTCCCTGGGAACAGATGGCTGATATAGTCTGGTATGATAGGGATGCTTGGGATATGACAGGTTGGCAAATGACGGCCCGTCCGGAAAGACTTGATCCAGATGAGTTTATTTATAATCTTTTCCATTCCAGCACAGCTGAAAATGGCTATAATTTTATCGGTTATAAAAATCCTGAATATGACAAAGTCGCCGAACGGCAACGAGTAACAGTTGATAAAGAAGCAAGGCAGAAGTTAATTTATAAAGCACAGGAGATTATTGCAGAAGATAGTGCATATATATTTTCAGTTAATCCGATGGTAAACATAGTTTTTAATAATGATGTATTTGTTGAAGACTCGGTAGTGGAAATGGCAGGTTTAGGGATTAAAAACTTCTGGACATACTTAAATATTAATCCCAAAGGAGAACAGAAAGATATTATTTTAAATAGTAATGATACTGTACAATCCATTAATCCATTATATATTAGTGGTTCTGTTGATTCCTGGATTACTGAGTTAGTTTGGGATAGATTAATGAGGATGGGTGCAGATGGATTGCCTAAACCCTGGGCAGCTAAAAGTGTTGAGTGGGTAAATGATACATTAGTAGAAGTAGTTTTACGTGATGATTTGCAGTGGCATGATGGTCAGCCAGTTACGGTTGAAGATGTTAAGTTTTCTTTTGAAGTTCCTAAAACTGGTGAAGCGCCGATGTACAAACCATTTGTTGATCCAATAGAAAATATAAAAGTTGTTGATGAATTTACATTACAGTTTAAGCTTGACAAACCATGGGCTGCTTTTGAAACTGCAAGTCTGGCCAAAATTAATATTATTCCTAAGCACATTTGGGAACCAATTATTGAAGATCTTAAAGGCAAACCGGAAAATGCAGAAAGCTATCAGGAGGATCTACCTGTAGGTTCTGGACCTTTTAAATTTTCTAACTGGAAGTTTTCTCAGGAAGTAGTATTAACAGCCAACAAAGATTACTTTCAACCACCAAAAGTTGAAGACTGGATTGTAAGGTTTATTCCAAATATGGAAGCTACCCTAGGGATGATTCAAAATGGTGAAATTAACTTTTTAGCAACTTATTTGGGAGACAAACAACTATTAGAACAGAAAGTTAACAATCAGGATAATTTGACAATGGTGTCTTCAATAGATCTTGGCTTCAGATTTCTTGCTCCAAACCATAGAATTAAACCATTTAGTGATAAAGCATTTAGAAGGGCAGTGGCAGCACTTAACCAAAGAGAATTTGTAGCAGCTCTTGTCTGGAAAGGATTTGCCGTTCCTTCTAAAAGTGTAATTTCACCAGCTCTAACTTACTGGTACAATCCAAATATTGAGTATCCGTCTGGAGGAGTAGAAGAAGCAAGAAGAATTTTAAGTGAAGCAGGTTATGAGTGGGATAGTCAGGGAAGATTATTGTATCCAGAAGAATAATCAAAATCTATGAGGCGGTTTTTTTATGAACCGTCTCATAAAACAAGAGGAGGTATTAAGATGCAGAATAAATGGAAAGTTATTGCTGAGCGATTTGGGCAAATGTTGATTACTCTTTGGATTATTGCTACCATTCTTTTTTTCATTTTCCGGTTAATGCCAGGAAATCCGCTGGTTGCTTATATTGATCCAACATTTACCGAAGAACAACAGCAGGCTTTAATGCAGCAGTTTGGTTTAGATAAACCGCTTCATGTACAATATTTTGTATTTTTGAAGAATTTAGTTCAGGGTGAGTTGGGAGATTCTTTTTTCTTCAGGGATTCAGTAACTAATGTAATTGCAAAGGTACTTCCTAATACACTTTATTTAATGATTTTTGCACTTATAATAGCTTATACAATTGGCATTCTTGGTGGAATATTACTTGCTTGGCATAGAGGAGAAAAAATTGAAACGTTGGGTATTATTCTTACACTTTTTACAAGGGCAGCTCCCCAATTTTGGGTTGGAATGATTCTACTTGCAGTTTTTTCATTTCAATTTAATATTTTTCCTTCTGGTGGTGCATCAGCAGCCGGCCAAGTTTTCAATTCGGAATTTGATAAATTAACATCAATTAGTTTTTATTATCATCTATTCTTACCGGCTTTAACTCTGTCGATCTATCTTTTAGGACTTCCGCTTCTATTAATGCGCTCCAATATGTTGGATATTATGAATGAAGCATATGTTGATATGGCTAAAATGCGTGGACTTGGTAAATTTAGAGTTATGTTTAAATATGCGGCTAGAAACGCTTTTTTACCTGTAGTGACTGCTATGGCAGTCGGGGTAGGTTATGCTATGGGAGGAAATGTAATTATAGAGACGGTTTTTAGTTGGCCTGGTCTAGGTAGATTGCTTGTTAAAGCAGTTTCAACTAGTGATTATCCACTAGCACAAGGAGCATTTATCCTAATTGCTGCAGTGATGGTTTTTATGAACTTTATGGCTGATATAATTTATAGTCTGCTTGATCCAAGAGTAACTCTGGAAAGCAGGAGATAATATGAAAAGAATAATAATTAATACATTTAAAAATATAAATACATTTCTTAAAAATGATAAATTTGCTATGGTTGGGGTTATGATTTATATATTTTTTACTTTAATAGCAATATTTGCACCGGTGATAGCTCCTTATGATCCTCACGAAATGCATCGAGAAGGCGCTAAATTTATGTTCAATCAACCGCCTAGTCAAAAATTTTGGTTGGGTACAACTAATATGGGAAGGGATTTATTTTCTCAACTTGTATATGGAGCCAGGCCAGCTTTGATGGTAGGATTTAGTGCGGCGTTTTTTGTAGTGATTGTCGGTACACTAGTTGGTTTAATTGCTGGATATTATCGTGGCAAAGTAGATTCTATTCTTATGCGAATAACTGATATTGCTTTTGGTATTCCATTTACTCCCTTTGTTATAGTTCTTGTTGGTTTTTTAGGACCTAGTATCTGGAATATCGTAGTGGCAATGGCACTTCTTCTCTGGAGAGATACTGCTCGGGTTATTAGAGCGCAGGTTCTTACAGTTCGCGAAAGGAGTTTCATTGAAGGAGCCAGAGTATCTGGAGCATCAGATTTGCGCATCATCTTTATCTATATTGCCCCTAACATACTTCCACTTTCCTTTTTATATGGTTCACTTGCTGTTGGTTGGGCAATTTTGACAGAAGCGGCAGTTAGTTTTTTAGGTTTTGGGGATCCCCAAATTATAAGCTGGGGCTATATGTTAAATGATGCTTATGTTTCACAGGCTCTATCAAGAGGAGCTTATTATTGGTTTGTACCGCCGGGTATCTGTATCATGCTTGTTGTTATGGCTGGTTTTTATATTGGCAGAGGTTCAGAAGAAATTCTTCATCCAAGGTTAAAGAAATATTAGAATTGAGGTGAGTAGAATGGCACTATTATCAGTAAATGACTTAAAAGTATTTTATGAAACAAAAAAAGGGGTTAGCAGGGCCGTTGATGGAATTTCTTTTAACCTTAAAGAGGGAGAAAGTATTGGCTTGGTTGGTGAATCTGGTTGTGGCAAAAGTACAACGGTAAAGGGTATCGTGCGTGTAATGGATAAAAACGCCTTTTCACCAGGAGGAGAAGTGAAATTTTCGAATAAAGATATTCTGAAGCTGACAGAAGATGAGTTGAACCAACTGCGCTGGCGTGACATTGCCATGATTCCTCAGGCTGCTATGGATTCATTAAATCCAGTTTATACAGTTAAAAATCAATTTTTAGAAGTGATGCTGTTAAAAGGTGGTTTATCGAAAAATGAGGCTCTCAATAAAGCAGAAAATCTATTTAAATTAGTTGGTTTGAATCCACAAATGTTAAATTATTACTCACATCAATTTTCTGGTGGTATGAAGCAGAGAGCGGTAATTGCTTTAGCACTAGCTTTAGATCCTAAGATTATTATCGCTGATGAACCGGTAACTGCTTTAGATGTTATCGTACAACATCAGATACTAAAAGAGATTAAAGATCTAAGGAAAAGGCTTGGCTTAGCAATGATTATGATAACTCATGATATCTCTGTTGTTGCTCAGACATGTGACAATATTGCTGTCATGTATGCAGGAAAAATTGTGGAAAAAGGCTCTAGTATTCAAATATTAAAAAATGCGTTCCATCCATATACAATGGGACTAGAAAATGCATTTCCTAATTTAAATGAACCGGAAAAAGAATTAATATCTATTGAAGGTGCTCCACCGAGTTTGATTAATCCACCAGCAGGATGTAGATTTGCGCCCAGATGCCCTTTTGCAGAAGAAATTTGTTTTAAAGAGGAACCTGATTTAGAAGAATTGGAACTTGGACATTTTTCAGCCTGTATATATCATAATAATTTGGATCAATTAAGAAGTAAGGCAAAGGAAGTGGAAACATGGCAGAAAATAAATATTTAGTTGAATTAGATAATATAAGCAAATTTTTTCTGGTTAAACAACATCTTTTTCAGAAAGGTAAAGGTAAAGGGTATTTAAAAGCAGTAAATAAGGTTAGTCTTAAGTTGAGAAAAGGAGAAACATTGGGATTGGCCGGAGAAAGTGGATGTGGAAAAACAACTACTGGAAAATTACTTTTAAAATTATATCAATCTACTGGTGGAAAATATTACTTTGATGGTAAAGATATAACAGATCTCACGGATAAAGTTGCCCTAAAGAAATTTAGAAAAAAAGTGCAACTTGTTTTTCAAAATCCATATGAAGCTCTTAACCCTCGCTTTACGATTTATAGATCCTTATTGGAACCGCTTATTATTCATGAGATTGGCAAAAATAAATCAGATAGAAAAAAGATTATTAAAAATAATTTGGAACAGGTTAATTTAAAACCAGCTGAGAGTTTCTTTGAAAAATATCCACATCAGTTGAGTGGTGGTCAATTGCAGCGGGTAGTTCTAGCCAGGGCTCTGATTGTTGAGCCAGAATTCATAGTTGCTGATGAGCCAGTTTCGATGTTGGATGTTTCTGTAAGAGCTGGAGTTTTAAACCTAATGAAAGAAATTGCTAAAAAAATGAGTTTGACAACAGTATATATATCACATGACTTATCACTGATTCAATATATGTGTGATTATACTGCAATTATGTACCTTGGTAAAATTGTTGAGTATGGGGCTTCAAGAGAGATAATGTCTAATCCTGTACATCCCTATACAAAGGCTTTATTAAGTGCTGTGCCGATGCCTGATCCAGATATCCAGCCTGGAGAGATAAATATTAATAATAATGTGGCAAGTCCGATTGATCTGCCAGCTGGCTGTATCTTTCAAGACCGATGTAGTTATGCAGATAAAAAATGTTGTGATGAAGAGCCTGATTTAAAAGAAATAGCGGAAGAACATTTTGTAGCTTGTGATTTAAAGGAGGAGAAATATTAATATGAAAATTGCTTATGTTGTGCCTGGAATTATGGATCCAGCAGAAATGAAAAGAAGAGAAGGGCTCTTAAAAAAGTGGGCTTTTCCTGGTGTAGAAGTAAAAGTAATAGGTATAACAGAAGGTCCTGCTTCTGTAGAATCAATGTATGAAGAATATCTGAGCATACCAGCTACAGCCAAAAAAATATATGAATTAGAACAGGGAGGTTGGGATGCTGCTATCCTAGGTTGTGCAGGTGACCCTGGTCTAGATGCGATGCGTGAAATCACTAGTCAGTTATTAGTTGTTGGGCCTGGCCAGACAAGTATGCAGGTTGCAGCTATGCTAGGTAACCGTTTTTCATTATTAACAGTCACTGAAAGTACAGTGGCTAGTAGCTATGAACTGGCCTATAAAGCTGGTGTGGAACCCAAACTTGCTTCAGTCCGTGCTCTGGAAATACCTGTCCTGGAACTTGCTCAAGATCGTGCTGGAACAATTGCTAAAATTGTTGATATTGGTAGAGTTGCTGTCAAAGAGGACAGAGCTGATGTATTAGTACTTGGGTGTATGACCATGGGTTTTTTGGATGTAGCGGTTGAAATTGAAAAAGAAGTCGGGGTCCCGGTAGTTAATCCTTCCTTGGTGGGGTTAAAAATAGCAGAAGCCCTGCTAGGTTCTGGCCTTAAACATTCCAAAAAAGCTTTTATGCTACCTCCAAAACTTGCAACGGGTAAAGTAAACAATTTGGATGAATTGTATAAGAAAGTAGGTAAATAGATGGAGATCTTGGATTTTTTTAGAAAGAGAAAGAGTATTAGACAATTTACTAAGCAAAAAGTTTCTGATAATTTTTTAGACAAAATTATAACTGCTGCAGAACTGGCACCATCTGCGGGAAATTTGCAGCCTTGGAGATTTATTGTAGTTAAAGATGAAGAGATGATCAAATTAATTACTGAATCAACATATCAAGGAGCTTCTTCAACAAATCCACCACAGTCCTGGATAAAAGAGGCAGATCTGCTTTTAGTAGTATGTATTGATAACCAAAAAACGGTAGAAAAATATGGAGAAATGGGAGCTGCTACTTCTGCACAGGATGTAGCAGCTGCAGTAGAAAATATTTTGCTAGCTGCTGCTGGATTGGATCTTGGCGCCTGTTGGATTGCTGGATTTAGAGAAGCAGAGATCAGGCCAATTCTTCAGATTCCAGAACAGGTGCAGCTTACTGCACTAATTCCGCTTGGTCATACTGAGTTTGACCCGCCCAGAAGAAAACGTCTCCCCCGCAAAGAAATATTATTTTACGAAAAATACAATAATAACAAAATTTGAGGTGGATAGAGAATGGCAAAAAAATATGACGGCTACCAATCCTATGATTATCTTGAAAAGAATCTTGATTACCGGCCATTTAAATTAGCCAGTGATACCGACCGGGTTGAAGCCTATCAAGTAAAACTAACTGTTGAACAAAAAAAAAGATACCATGAACTTGTTGAGAATAATTTAATAATTGCATTACATGAACATCCAACTGTAATGCCAGATGATCTTAATCAATTAATGGAATACGAAAAGCAGGGAAGAGAAGTAACAGGTTTTACCGGATTAGCAAATTCCTGTATTGACGTCATCTTTGATAATATGATGGATGGAACCTGTGTTATACATTCAAAGTCTGGCTGGAAATGGGAAGACGTAATCCATGATATCGGTATGCGTACCTGTGATATTGATCATCAAAATTTGTTAATTAAGGGAGAAAAAATAGTTGATTTTTATAAAGCAAAAGAGAATGGGCAGATTGCCTGGGTTAAAGCTGTAGAGAGCGCAACTATGATTGAAAATGAAGTAGAAAGAATTGAAATATTATATGGACTTGGAGTCAGGATGATGGGAATCACTTATAGTGAAAGTAACAACCTAGGTAGTGGCTTGAAAGAAAAGGTAGATGGTGGTTTAACTATATTTGGAGGCCAGGCTGTTGAAAGAATGAATAAAGTGGGAATGGCAATAGATGTTTCTCATGCAGGAGATCAAACTGCCCTTGATGTGATTAACTATAGCAAAAAACCAGTTTTCATTACCCACATAGGTGCCCGGTCATTATGGAATATTAAAAGGTTAAAACCTGATAATGTCTTTAAAGCATGTGCTGCTAATGGAGGAGTGATTGGTATTGAAGCTGCTCCTCATACGACAATTACAAAAGACAATCCAGCTCATAACCTTGATTCTTTTATGGAACATTTTGAGTATATTAAAGAGCTGGTTGGGATCGATCATCTTGCCTTTGGAGCAGATACTCTTTTCGGTGACCACGTAGGTTTACATGATTTATTTAGTGCAAATATGTCTATTGATCAGCAGACTGCTACTATGCATAAAAGAATACCATATGTTAAAGGACTAGAAAACCCTGTGGAAGCCACTGATAACATAATTCGCTGGTTAATAAAGAATAATTATTCAAATCAAGAAATTATTAAAGTAATGGGAAAAAATATTGTTCGTGTTTTAAAAGAATGCTGGCATGATTGAGTAATGGAGGTGGAATAGTTGTTAGGTTATATATTTCGAAGATTATTTCGTGGTTTAATAACATTAATTATAGCTGTATCAATTACCTTTTTAATATTACGCCTTATGCCAGGGGACCCGACTACAATTATGTTGGATCCAAGAATGAATGAGGCTGCTAGACAGCGTTTGTTAAAAGAGTTTGGACTTACTAAACCTTTATTTACACAATATCTGTTGTATTTTAAACAACTGTTAAAAGGAGATCTTGGTTATTCATTTATTTATAAAACTCCTGTAAGTGAAGTAATATTAAGTCGTTTACCCTGGACCCTGCTTTTAATGGGACTGACCCAAATTGTTACTATGTTTATTGGGATTCCCCTCGGTGTTTTTGCAGGTTATAGAAAAGGTTCAGCGTGGGACCAATTAATTAATGCATTTACAATTTTCGGTATTTCAGTTTTTATTCCTTGGCTTGGTATAACTTTATTATATTTTTTCGGTTATCGAATTCCAATTTTTCCAATTGGTGGAGCTTATACCCCAGGTTTGAATGGCACAGAGTTATATCTGAATGTTATTAAACATCTTGTTTTACCAGTATTAACATTGACTTTAATTTATCTTGCAAATTACGTGCTATATATGCGTGCTAGTATGGTTGATGTACTAAGTGAAGATTATATTAGAACTGCTAGAGCAAAAGGAGCTAATGAAAATAAGGTTCTCTGGAAACATGCTGTAAAAAATGCTTTAATACCAACAGTTACCATGGCTGGACTTTTGATAGGAAGAATGGTTAGTGGGGCGGTTCTAACAGAGACTATTTTTTCTTATCCTGGGGTAGGGAGGATGATCTATGAGGCTGTTGGTCAACAGGATTATCCAATTTTGCAAGGAGCTTTTTTGATACTTGCTTTAAGTGTAATTATTATGAATATCATTACTGATCTACTTTATGCTTTTTTAGATCCACGCGTAAAATTAGATTAAATTGTGAGGTGAGAGAATGACAGCAAAAATTAATGAGACTTCATTATGGAAAGAATTTTTCAAAGCTTTTTTTAAGCATAGGTTAGGTGTAATAGGATTAGTTGGAGTTATAGCAATTATTTTTGTAGCATTATTTGCCCCAATGATAGCTGAACCAGTTTCTGGCTATGGTGATGTTGCTGACATTTTAAAACCCCCGTCATTGAAACATCCTTTTGGGACAGATGACATGGGGCTTGATATTTTTTCCCAGGTTGTCTGGGGAACCAGAACATCATTAAAAGTAGGATTTATGACAGTAATTATCGCTGCAATGATCGGTATACCTATTGGATTATTCTCAGGTTATTTCAGCGGTTTAATCTCAACTCTAGGTATGGGGTTAGCAGATATATTTTTAACCTTACCTGTATTACCATTGATGATTATTATGGCCGCCTTAATGGGTCCTGATATTAAAAATATTGCTCTGATAATTGGACTTTTTAGCTGGCCCCAACTGGCTAGAATTACAAGAGCCTCAACACTTTCAGTAAAAAATATGGAATATGTTGTTGCTACTAGGTCAGTTGGTGCAAAGACTTCCAGAATATTATTTAGACATATCTTACCTAATGTTAGTGCTTCAATCTTGGTAAATATGACTATAGTAATTGCCACAGCAATTTTAACTGAAGCTGGGTTAAGTTTTTTAGGTTTAGGTGATCCTTTAAGTTACAGCTGGGGAAAAATATTAGAAAATGCTCATCAAAGTGGAGCTTTTTTATCAGCTTGGTGGTTTTCATTTTTCCCAAGTATAGCTATTATGTTTTTTGTTATTTCTTTTAATTTTTTAGGTATGGGGATTAGGGAAGGCTTTAATCCTAAGTTAAGGAATAGATAGGGGGTAAGAAATGAAATTATTAATTGAAGATCTTAACACGAGAAAAACTAAATTACTCGCTTCATTAAAAGAGATTACAGCATCAGGAATGATTATTACAAATCCATACAATATATTTTATCTCTTTGATTTCTTCCATGTTTCAACAGAAAGGCCTGTTGCAATTTACCTGCATCACAATGGCGAAACAATTGCTTTTGTGCCATCATTGGAAGAAGAGGAGGCAAAAAGAAAAAAGAATTTTACGAGAGTAGAGACATATTTTGAGTTTCCTGGTAAATTTAATATTTATCAATGGATGATAAAGCATATTAATCAGTGCTATAAGGTTGAAAATATATATTTTGATCGACTAAGTTTTAATTTATATAAAGTTTTTGCAAATGAATTCAATAATCTATTCAATACTGACCTTATTCATAAACAGAGGTTAATTAAAAGTAGGCTGGAACAATCTTTTCTAAGAAAAGCAGCTAATTATGCAGATTTTATAGTTCAATTTGGTAGTGAAAACTGTCAGCCGGGAATTTCAGAACTTGAATTATTACATGAAATGACCGGAGCTACAATACAAAAAATGGTAACTGAACTTGATGAAATTATTTATGTGCCAGGTGGACCAGCAGGTGGCTTGATTCCCAGTGGAGGCAGGACTTCCCATCCCCATTCACTACCTTCAGCTCGGAAAATTAGTGCTGGTGATACTTTAATTTTAAGTTGTGGGGCCAATGTACATGGTTATCGTGTGGAATGTGAAAGAACATTTTTTGTTGGCAAACCGAACAAAAGAAAAAAAATGGCTTTTAACGTTATGGCTGAAGCACAGAATTTGGGAATTTCACTTATGAAACCAGGTATGAAATGTGCAGAAATAGATAATCAAGTATTGGATTATATTAAGAAATCTGGTTATGGTGATTATTTAAGACACCGCACTGGCCATGGGAAAGGGTTAGAAGAACATGAGCCTCCCTGGGTTGAAGCTGGTGATGATACAGAGTTACAACCAGGCATGGTTCTTTCCTGTGAACCTGGCATCTATATTGATGGTTTTTCCGGTTTCAGACATTCTGATACAGTAATTATCACTGAGAAAGGAGCTGAAGTGCTGACCAAATTCTCCAAAAAAATTGATGATCTAATTATTGATATTTAAGAAAGGAGAGGAAGTAGTTGTCTTATGATTTAATTATAAAAAATGCCAATATTGTTGATGGATCTGGGGAACCGGCTTTCAAGGGTGAGATTGCAGTCGAGGATGGTAAAATTAAAAAAATTGCTCACAAATTATTAAAAAAAGATGCTACAAGAATAATAGATGCGGAGGGTCAACTGGTTACACCAGGATTTATTGACCCCCATGTCCATGAAGAACTTGTTGTGTTAAATAACGGTTTATTTGAAGATTTTTTAAGTCAAGGTGTTACCACAATTATTAATGGCAATTGTGGTCATTCAGTTACTCCGTATGATGCTCGAAATATTTATCAGTATATGTATCAAAATGGACTTATTTCAAGTAGTGCCAAAGAAGTCTATGCAAAAAAACATCCTGCATGGAACTCACTTGCTGAGTATTTTGAAATTGTTAAAACAAAAGGAACAAATATAAATTTTGGCATTCTTTTAGGACATGGAACACTACGCTGGAGTGTGATGGGTGGTTCCAAGGCCAGAAAGCCAACAAATGAAGAAAGTGAAGAGATAAAAAGTTTAATTGCCGAAGGTATGAAACAGGGTGCATTAGGAATTTCGACTGGTCTCTCATATATTCCAAGTAGATATGCTAAAACAGAAGAATTGGTTGAAGCTGCAGCAGTTGTGGCTAAATATGACGGAGTTTATAGTTCACATATCAGATATTATCTAGGTGAGTTAGAAGCTGTACAGGAAGCAATAGAGATAGGAAAAAAAGCAGGAGTCAGGGTTCAGGTTTCTCACTTAACACCAACTGCACCGGAAGCATTTGCCGAAATATTGAAAGCAAGTAAAGCAGGTGTTGAAATAGCTGTTGATACAATACCAAAAAGTAGTGGACATTGTACAAGAAAAGATAGAATGTTACAGTTTATCATGGCGCTTTCTTCGGAACTGTTTGAAAAAGGTATTGAGGGTGTTAAAGAAGCTCTTCAGGATGAGGAGGGTAGAGAAAAAATTCTTGAAAATACTACTATTTTTGGTGAAAATCCTGGTTCAATTATTTTAATCAATACCAATGATCCTAAGCTTGAATTAAAGACTGTGGCTGAACTAGCTAAAAAGGTGGGAAAAGAACCTGCAGATTTTCTACTTGATCTGTTGGCTGATGATGAGCAAGATTTCACCTGTTGGTTAGGGGGATTAAACAGAGAAGATTTTCCTGGCAAGGAATATCCTGATCAGGTAGCTTTTAATCCTTTGGTTATGGTAGGTTCTGATAGAATTTTTGGAGAACCCGATGATCCATATTCCTGGTATGAACTGTTTAGACGTGGTGCTTTCCCTCTTTTCTTTAAAATGATGTCTGACAAAGGTGTAAAGTTAGAGGAAATTGTCCGACGAGTAAGCTCATTACCAGCAACACATTTTAAGTTAAGTGATCGTGGCTTATTGAAAGAGGGAATGGCTGCTGATATTAATATCATAGATTATAATAATTATCATTATCCTAATAATAATCAAATTGATTATAGTAAACCACTGACTAATGCAGAGGGGGTGAGGTATGTCATAGTAAACGGTAAATTAACTTTAGAAAATGGAGTAGTAAAGACTGCTTATGCAGGGAAGTGTCTAGGTCTTAATGGAAAATATAATTAGTATAAAAAAAGTAGGAGGAGTTTAGTATGAAGAAGATTGCTTTTTTAGTTGTTTTAGGATTGTTAGTTAGTTTATTTGCTACTTCGGGGTTGGTTTTTGCTCAAGAAGAAGCAAAGTTTGGTGGTACATTGAATATTGGCATAACAACTGATCCTGATAGTTTAAATCCATTTATTTCTAATGATCGAATTGGTTCCTGGATTTTAAATAATATTTATCCAACTTTATTGGTTATGAATCAGGATTCTGTAAAAGTTCCTTATGTTGCTGAAGAAATAATTACTTCAGAAAATGGAAAAAAGGTAACTGTAAAATTAAAAGAAGGACTTACTTGGCAGGATGGAACACCATTTACATCAGCAGATGTTAAGTTTACTGGAGAATTGCTTTATGAAAAGAAATTACAGTGGCAGGCTGATGTTTTTAATGAAGTGGAAAGTGTTGAAACGCCAGATGCAACCACAGTAGTATATAATTTAAAGCGGTCTTATCCAGGGTTTATGGGGACATTTGGTTTCTGGCAAAGAATTGTTCCTAAACATATTTTTGAAGATATTGAAAATGTAAGAGAGTTTGCCAATAAAGAACCAATAGGCATGGGTCCTTTTAAATTAGTAGATTTCAAAAGAGGTCAGTATTATACCCTTGCAAGAGTTGATGAGTGGTTTGATTCTCCTGCTGGAAAACCATATTTGGAAAAAATTATTTTCAGAATCTATCCTGATGTAAACACAATGGTTCTGGCATTAAAAAGAGGAGAAATTGATTTAACAGCAAAAGATATTCCATTTACTGCTGCCCAGGAATTAAAAAGCAACCCGAATTTTACAGTTAAGCAAACACCAAGCCTCGGCTTTGTCTACATTGGATTTAATTATAAAAATGAGTTCCTAAAAGATGATGCTGTGAGACAGGCTATTGCAACAGCAATAGATAGAAAGAAAATTATTATGTTTGCTTTAAGGGGAGACGGTAAATTAATTAATACTGGTATTTCACCAGTCTATGGTGATGTAGTCAATCCTGAAGCTAAATTACCTCAGTATAACCCTGAGCAGGCTGCAGAAATATTATCCAATTCAGGTTATGAAGATACTGATGGTAATGGTATCTTAAATGCCCCATCTGGTAAAGATGTAGTTTTAGAACTAATTTATGATGGTAATGACATTTATCTGAAGAAAACTGCCCAGATACTTGTCACTAACTTTCAGGATGTTGGATTAAAACTGGAATTGGTTCCACTGGAAAAATCAACTTACAGTGACTTGCTATTTAACCAGAAAAAATTTGATATTAATCTGGGAGGTTGGGGTATAATCGATGAAGCAAGTGATTCGATGTATACTCTTTATCATTCAACTGCTTCATTGAATTTTATGAGCCTTAACTCAGAAAAATTGGATACTTACATGGAAGACGCAAGATTTGCTTCAAATCAGAAAATTATGCAGGAAAACCTTGATGAATTTCAGTTAGAATTTATTGAAGAAATGCCTGTTGTAACTCTCTATGTGCAGCAATATAATTTTGCATATAGTAATGATTTTGCTGGATTTGAAATTTATCCAAGTGACTTAAAAGGATTAGTTGATCCACAATCATTATCGCAGGTATATAAAAAGTAAATATATAAATTATTTTACCTCCATCTAGATACCCCATCGGTAGTAATTATGTTATACCGGTGGGGAAAAAATTATAAAGGAGAATTATTATGGGATTAGATAAAAAATATAAAGGTTATAAATCTTTCGAATATCTTGAATCAGGTTATGACTATCGTGAGTTTGAGCTGGCAGATGAACTTAATAGAGTAGAAGAATACAAAGTGCCTTTAACAGAGGCAGAGGAAGAAAGGACCAAAAAAATTATGGGAGATTCAATAGTTATCTCCTTACATGAACACCCGGTACTTTTTCCTGCAAATATGAATGAAGTTTTTGAGTACACAAGAGAGGGTAGACAATTTACAGCTTTTGAAGCTCTGTCAAATTCACCGTTAGATGCAGTCTTTGATAATATGATGGATGGAACTTGTGCAATAACTTCCAAACATGGCTGGAAATGGAATGATGTTCTTTATGATCTTGGCATTAGATTGAGTGACATTGCACATCAAGATTATATTGTAAAATGTGAAAAAGTAGAAGATATTGAAAAAGCTTATGCAGATGGAAAACTGGCTCTGATTCCTACAATTGAGGGTGCAGCAATGATTGAAAATGAATTAGATCGGATTGAGATATTATATGGTTTTGGGGTTAGATTAATGGGTATTACCTACAGTGAAGCAAATGGTCTTGGGTCAGGATTAAAGGAAAAAAATGATGGTGGGTTAACTGCGTTTGGTCATAAAGCTGTTGAAAGAATGAATAAAATAGGAATGGCAATAGATATATCTCATGTAGGTGATAAAACGTGTATGGATGTAATTAATGTTAGTAATAAACCTGTTTTTATTTCACATGCCGGAGCAAGAGAATTATGGAATAGCAAGAGATTAAAAACAGACGAAGTAATTAAAGCCTGTGCTGCCAAAGGTGGGGTAATTGGTATCGAATCTGCTCCTCATACTACTTTGACTGAAAATAATACAGATCATTCTATTGAATCTTTTATGGAGCATTTTGAGTATGTAAAAGATTTAGTTGGAATTGATTATGTTAGTTTTGGCCCAGATGCGCTTTATGGTGATCATGTCGGGTTACATCATGCGTACGCAGAGCATTTATCAATAAAAGGTTCTCAGGAAGGATCCAGTAATTTTGAGGAGGTTCCTTATGTAAAAGGGTTGGAAAATCCTACGGAAGCATCAATTAATATCATTAGATGGCTTGTTAAACATGGATATTCTGATGAGGATATAAGTAAAGTTATCGGTGGTAATACGTTGAGAGCATTAAAAGAAATTTGGTATTAAACATACATGTGATTATGATTGTTCTGTCATAATCACATGTACTGGACATTTTTTCTTTACAAGTAGTTTAAAAAGTGTTAAGATAGTTTTAATAAAATTTTTTTAGAAGAACCATAGCATAGTAGAGTTGAGCAGAGTTAGAGATTAGCTGAGTATAATGGAATAGAAAATTATAATTTAAATATGAGTTTGTCCAATTTGAGTTGGACTAGCTATACTTATATCTAAATTTAATTATACTTATATTAAATGCTGCTTAACTTCTTGTTAGGCAGTTTTTTTTATTTTAAAAAAAGAGGTGTAACTTATGTATGACCTGAGAGTTGAAGTTGAAAAAGTAGAAGGATTCTGTGATCTACCAATGTCACCTGGAGACTATTTTGAGGTCAAGGGAGGTAAAATTATACTTCCAGATGACGGATATATCTGTCTCTGGGCTCTGCAAAGTATGCTACCATTTTTGACAGTAAAACAAAGAAAAATAGACGAAACTAATGACTGGACTCCACATACAAGTCGATTTACCTGTCCTGACCCAAATGGGAGAGTGATTTTTAAAATTATACAGGTGGATACAGTAACTGGTGATATTCTGGCTCAGGATCAAGCTAAAAAAATAAAACCACCAGCCAGGCTGATCGCTAATGAAGAAAAATGTACTGGCTGTCGGGCCTGTGAAACAATCTGTAGTTTTACCCATTTTGAAAGTTTTAATGGGGAAAAGGCACGTATTAAAGTCATAAAAAATGAAGCAGAGGGGTTAGATATACCTCATGTCTGTCATCAGTGTGGAGATGCTTCCTGTTTAAAAGCATGTCCAGTTAATGCTTTATCTAAAGATAAAGAGACTGGAGCAGTATTAGTTAATGAAGAAAAATGTATTGGCTGTATGAAGTGTGCAGAAGCCTGTCCATTTGATTCTATTTCTTTTATTGCTGATAGAGAAGCACCCTTAATTTGCGATCTATGTAAGGGAGAAGTAGAATGTGTGAAAAGGTGTCCGGTTGAAGCTATTCAGTTTGGAACAGCAGCAGAGTTGAAAGCTCTTTAAAAAAGAGGTGAGCGATATGAATGGATATTGTGGGCAAGCTTTACGTATAAACTTGACTACGAAAGAGATTAAAATAGATAAAATAGCGGATAAATTATTTGAAGATTATATTGGAGGCAGAGGTCTTAATATGAAAAGACTTTATGATGAAGTGCCACCAGAAGTAGACCCCTTAAGTGAGGAGAATAAGTTGTTTATTGGTGTTGGACCATTAACAGGTACTCCCTTTCCTGGTGCTGCCAGAGTAAATTTTTCAGCTAAGTCTCCTCAAACCGGTATTTTAGGTGATTCCAATACAGGTGGTTTTTTTGGGCCAGAACTAAAATTTGCTGGATTTGATCAGGTAATTATAGAAGGAAAAGCAGATGAGTTAAGCTATATCTATATAACTGATAACAGAGCAGAAATTAGATCAGCCGCAAGATTAAAAGAAAAGGATACTTTCTTTACCCAGGAAGAGATTATGAGAGAGCTAGCAGATGACAGAGTTCAGGTCGCTTCTATTGGTCCTGCAGCTGAAAACGGTGTAAAATATTCTGGAATTTTTTGCAACCATGTGCGAGCAGCAGCTAGAACAGGTATGGGTCTTGTGCTGGCCTCTAAAAATATAAAAGCAATTGCAGTCAGAGGCAAACAGGATCTAAAGGCTAAATCTCCGGCAATATTTAGAGAAACTGTAGATAGCATGGATCAGCAGATTCGTAATCATCAGGAATATGAAGTTAGAATGAGACTTGGAACAACTAAACTTATAAAAGCATTAAATGATCTGGGTTGTCTAGCAACCAAACATTTTAAAACAGGTAGGTTTAATGCTGCAGAAAAAGTAAGTGGTGAATATCTAGAGCAAAATTATAAGAAAAAAGGGAAAGGTTGTTTTGCCTGTACAATTCCTTGTAGCCGTTTTTTTGAAATAGAGCAAGGCAAACATCAGGGTTTAAAAAGTGAAGGACCCGAATTTGAAGGACTGGCTGGTTTTTCTTCCAGAGTAGGCATTGAAAGCATAGAAGATGCTCTCAAAGGGGTAGATTTATGTAATCGCTATGGACTTGATGTAATAACTACTTCAGAATGTATCGCTCTGGCGATGGAACTTTTTGAAGAGGGACGGTTGACAGAAGAGCAAACCGGTGGACTGAAACTTAACTGGGGTAATGCGGAAGTAGTGTTGGATTTGATTGAAATGATAGCTTTTCGTAGGGGCTTTGGTGATCTGCTCGCAGATGGATCATTAGCAGCTGCAGCAAGAATAGATAAGACGGCAAAAAACTTGGCAATGCAGGTCAAAGGATTAGAAATTTTTCAGGCTGATCCGCGAGGAATCAAAGGTTATGCTCTGGGATTAGCAGTAGCAAGTAGAGGAGGTGACCATCTCAGAAGTGAACCTTGGTTTGAATTTGTAGAAGATAGTGAGTTAGGTATTGAGCGTTTTGGTGTAGCAGAATCTGCCTTTCGTTTAGAATATAAAGGTAAGGGTAAAGTAGTCAAATTTTATGAAGAGCGCTCAGCCTTGGCCGATTGTCTTGATGTCTGTAAAAACACTGTCGTCAATATGGAGATAATTTCATTTGCAGAAGCAGCAGTTTTATTAAATGCCTTAACTGATTTAGAATTTACTGAAGAAAAAATAAGACAAGCAACAGAAAGAGTAGTCAACCTAGAGAGAGCATATCTAGTTCGCGAAGGAATTAGAAGAGAAGACGATAACTTACCGCAAAGATTTTTGAATGAACCATTGCCGGAAGAATGTGGACCATCTACTGGAAGTATAGTTGAGTTGGAACCGATGCTTGATGAATATTATCAAACAAGAGGTTGGGATCTAAAGACTGGAATTCCGTCTCGAGATAAATTAATGTCTCTTGGTTTAGAAAAAATAGTTAATGATCTGGAAAAAAGAAAGATTAATCTAAAATGAAAAGAGTAGAGAAAGGAAGAAAATAGATGAGTAGAGATGAGAAGAAATTAGAGTTTTATGGTGGTAAGTTTATGGTATTTGGCCCAATTTTATTAGCCTTAGTGGGGTTAGCATATATTGCAGCAAAGAATGCTAATATTCCAGAATATTGGGTAGTTTTCATATTACCTCTGATTTTTATGATGCCCTTTGTTAAAAACAAAAGAGAGTATGCAGATATTATTGTTAGAGGTTTTAGTTCAGAAGTTGCTATGATTTTAGTAGCTGCTGTGATGCTGGCTGGTATTTCTGGGGCAATTTTAACTAAAAGTGGACTTGTAAGTACCTTGGCTTCCTATTTAATCCAGTTTAGTTTTGTAGGAAGCAAATATGTTGCAGCCACATTTTTCATGACCGGACTTGTTGCATTATCTACAGGAACTTCTGTTGGGACAATATTTGTAGTTGGCCCAATCTTATATCCAGTTGGCTATCTTGTTGGTGCCAATCCAGCTTTACTGATTGGTGCAATTGTTTCAGGAGGGGCATTTGGCGATAATCTTTCTCCAGTATCTGATACAACAATAGCTTCGGCAACTACGCAAAACATGGATATAGGTGGAGTAGTAAAGAGTCGCTTGAAATATTCAATACCAGCGGCAGTTATTACACTTTTACTTTATTCTTTTATTGGTGGTAAAGGCCAGATCTTACCAGGAGCAGAAGAGTATTTGCTAACTCCAGAACCAGTTACCCTTTTATTTCTTCTTGTACCTACGGTAATTATCTACTTTTGCTTTAAACAAAAACATTTAATTGAATCATTAAGTTATGGTATTATTACTGGAATTATAATTGGATTATTTACCGGTATCATCCTGCCAGGTGATATTATTTCTGTACCAGAACAATTTGGAGCAGGTGGTATTATTTTAGAAGGTTTAGAGAATGCAGTTCCCACCATTATTGTAATTTTAATTCTTTTTGCTCATATAAACTTATTAAGTGAAGCAGGTGGCATAAATATTATTATGAAATCTATGAGCCGTTTTGTCGTCGGAGTAAAAAGCGCAGAAGCAACAATTGTAATGATTTTAGTTTCTTTAAATGTAGCAACAGGTTTAAATACAGCGGCAATAATTGGCACTGGCGAAATAGCAAATAATTTAGGAAAAGAATATAATATAGATGGGTATCGAAGAGCAAATTTACTAGACTGTGCAGGAACTACATTAAATTACTTGCTGCCTTATATGGTGCCTGTGGTGGTAGGTTCTATGATCAGCAAAATCTATGCTCCATTTCCCGATGCAGTAACAGTAACTCCTATTCAGGTTGTGACTAGTCAATTTTATCCCTGGATAATTGCTATAATATTAATTTTTGCCATTATAACAGGTTATGGAAGAACTTTTATTAGTGATGATGCAAAAACAGTTGCAGCTGAGGTTTAGTCAATAAATTATAATATATTTTTATTATGGCCGGGTCTGTGCTGATTACACAGTACCTGGCTTTTTTTTATTTAAGATGGTAATATCTGCTTATTTAGTTTATAATATTATTGATGTATACATAGTAATAGGAAGGGGAGTTAAGATGGACGATAATTTTACTTTGCTTAAAAAGCTATCGGAAACAAGTGGTATATCGGGATATGAGCAGCAAGTAAGCCAGATTATTAGTGAAAATTTTGCACCTTATTGTGATGAAATTAAAGGTGATAAAATGGGTAACTTAATGGCTGTCAAACGGGCTGATAAAGACAGTTCAAATCGGGCACCGCGAATTATGTTAGCAGCTCACATGGATGAGATTGGCTTAATGGTAACTAAAATTGAAGAAAAAGGTTTTATTCGTTTTACAAGTGTTGGCGGTATTGATCCAAGGACCTTGCTTGCTCAAGAAGTAGTAATTCATGGTCTGGAGGATATTCCAGGTATTATTGGGGCCAAACCCCCTCATCTTACTAATGAAAATGATAGAAAGAAGTCGGTTGAGATGGAGAAGATGTTTATAGACCCGGTACTAGGTAAAGAAGATATTGATAAGAAAATTTCTGTAGGTGATTTAATTTCGATTAAAAGAGAGTTTTTATCTTTACACGGTGACTCAGCGGCAGGGAAAGCTGTTGACGACCGGGCAGGGGTTTTGGTGCTTTATCAGACTTTAAAGGAATTGCAACAACTTAAAACAAAGGTAGATCTCTATGCTGTGGCAACCGTGCAAGAAGAGGTTGGTATCAGAGGTGCGATTACCAGTACATTTAATATTAATCCTGAAATTGGGATTGCGATAGATGTCTGTCATGCGACTATGCCAGGAGTTGATGAAGAAGATGCAGCTGAGATGGGGAAAGGTCCAGCAATTGGAGTTGGACCACATGTACATAGAAGTATCTTGCAGAGATTAAAAGAAACTGCAGTTAATTATGGTATTGAACATCAGATTGAACCATATCCTTCCCCAAGAGGAACAGATACCTGGGGTATTCAGGTAGCCAGAACAGGGGTGGCATCTGGATTAATTTCGATACCGCTTAGATATATGCATACTTCAGTAGAGACACTCTCATTAACAGACATTAAAAAGGCAGGTCAGCTGCTGGCCCGGTTTATTGCTAGTCTTGATGCTGATTTTGTGGAGGGATTAAGATGTTACTAAAAAAACTAACTGAAGCTATGGGTGTTTCCAGTAATGAAGATGAAGTAAGAGAGATAATAAAAGCGGAAGTAGAACCATATGTTGATAGATATTATACTGATATGATGGGCAATTTAATTGCCGTTAAGGGTGAGGATAAATCTGGGCCAAGAGTGGTTTTATCTGCTCATATGGATGAAGTAGGCTTAATGATTACCAAGCTTGAAGATAGTGGTCTATTAAAGTTTAAAACTGTTGGAGGTATTGATGAACGAATTCTGGTCTCAAAACAGGTTCAGATTGGTAAGTCTAAAATACCTGGGGTAATTGGTGCTAAAGCGATTCATCTTCAACAAAAAGAAGAGCAGAAAAAACCAATTCCTCTTAATAAACTTTATATTGATATTGGGGCTAAGAATAAAGAAGAAGCTGAAAAATTAGTTGAATTAGGAGATCTGGCAACTTTTACAACAAAATATTCTCAAATAGGTGAATATGCTACGGGAAAGGCTTTTGATGATCGCTTAGGTTGTGCTGCAATTATAGAGCTTATGCAGGAAGAAGAGTTTGATTTTCCGGTATATGGTGTATTTGCGGTGCAAGAAGAAGTTGGTCTGAGAGGTTCTGCTAGAGCAGCTTATGCTATTGAACCAGATCTGGCTATTGAACTTGAGGGTACTTCAGCTTCAGATGTACCAGGCACTGAAAAACACGGCTATTCGACCACAGTTGGAGAGGGACCAGCAATTACAGTTATGGATAGTTCTGTGATAACTCACAAAAAGATATTAAAGGGTTTGCTTAAAGCTGCTGAAAAGAATGAGATTAAATATCAGTATAGGAGAACAAATGTGGGCGGAACTGATGCTGGAATGATTAGTCTGGTCAAGGAAGGTATTCCCGCTGCAGTTATCTCTGTTCCTTGTAGATATATTCATTCACCAGTTTCATTAATGAATCTTGATGATTATCAGGGATTAAAAGCACTAGTTAAAGGTTATTTTGCTGAACTGGAAAAGGAGGGTTTTTAAATGAAGGATTTGATAGAAGAGATTACCGGTATATTTGGTCCATCTGGTAGTGAGGAAAAGGTTAGAACAGTTATTAACAAAAAGATAAGCAATTATGTGGATGGAATAGAAACAGATAAATTAGGAAATCTGATTGCTTTTAAAAAAGGAAACGGAGAAGGCAAAAAAATAATGTTGGCTGCTCATATGGATCAGATTGGACTATTAATTACCCATATAGATGAAAATGGTTTTTTGCGTTTTACAAAAATCGGTGGGGTAAATCCTAAACGACTCATTGGACAGCGGTTTATTTTAGCAAATGGAATGACTGGCACTGTCGGGGTAGAGAAGGTTGATGAAGAGAAAGAGATTAAATTTGATAAGCTATACCTTGATATTGGGGCCTCTTCACGAGAAGAAGCGGAGAAACATGTGAGTATCGGTGATAGTGCTATATATAAACCGCAATTTGATGTTAGTGGGAATAGGGTTATTTCTAGTTACTTAGATAATCGACTTGGTTGTGCTGTTTTAATTATGGTTTTAGAGAAACTCAAAAAATCACCTCATGATATCTACTTTGTCTTTACTGTTCAGGAAGAGGTTGGGCTTAGGGGAGCAAAAACTGCTGCCTATCAGATTAATCCTGATCTGGCCCTGGCTGTTGATGTGACCATTACAGGAGATACACCAGAAGCTCATACAATGGATGTTGCATTGGGTAATGGTACTGCTATTAAGATTAAGGATCAGGCCTCAATTACCCATCCGATGATTAAAGAGTTACTTATTTTAACAGCAAAAAAACATGGAATTAAACATCAACTTGAAGTATTAGAACATGGTGGTACAGATGCTGGCTCCATTCATCTGACACGGGGAGGTATTCCATCTGGTACAATTTCACTTCCAATCAGATATGTACATACACCGTCAGAAATGGCTGACCTGAATGATATTAAAGCCAGTATTGAGCTAATTTTACGAGTACTTGGCGAAGAGATTTAGTTTAAGTTGTTAAGGAACATTTAAATACCGATTAATGAAATCCTGCCGGGTTAGATGGCAGGATTTTGCTTTTATTGTGGTTAGTTGTCCAAATAATGTAATTTTTTTGTATTTTATAAAGGAAAAACAAGTTTATAAGAGAATTGAAGTTATAAATGGTAATTTTAGCTAAGAAAGTATATCCGAAATAACCTTCGGGATATATCCATTTAGAAGAAGTATATACGAAACTATGTTCGGAAAGAAAATTGTTATCCGAAATGCTTAATAAATAGGAGGGTAAATTTTGGGAATACCAAGTTATAAAATTAAAAAGAGAAAAAAAGCTAAAGATACTTTGAGTAATTTAATTAATAATGATGATAATATACTGATTATTCATTATTCTTGTGAAAGTTTTTATGACATTGAAGATGGGAGAACACCAAGAGTAACCTCGATAGCTATTAGATTTTTTGGAAGTGGTCAAACTAAATCTTTTTCGATACATAAGATAGCAGAGCGTGAAGGACTAGCTTTAAATAAGATTGAATCACACTATGATAACTTAGAATATAAAATGCTAAATGAATATTTTGAATTTGTTAAAGAACATAAGAATTTTAATTGGATTCATTGGAACATGAGAGATATTAATTATGGATTTGAAGCAATAAAAAATAGATTTTCAGTTTTAGGTGGTGACCCTGTAAAAATTAATGAAAGTAAAAAATTTGATTTAGCAAGAATTATCGTTAGTTTATATGGTTTAAATTATATTGGCCATCCAAGATTGAAAAGTTTGGTGGAAAAAAATAATATTACAAAAAGAGACTTTTTGACTGGTAAAAAAGAAGCTGAATGCTTTGAAAATAAAGAATTTGTTAAATTACATCAGTCGACTTTAAGAAAAGTTGATATTTTTCAAACGATAATAGAAAGATGGGCTAATAATTCCTTAAAAACTAATTCAAGTATATTTGATATATATGGATTAAATCCTCAAAGTATTTTCGAATTAGTTAAAAGTCATTGGTTACTATATTTAATTTATACTATTATTACTTTATTTCTAGGGGGTTTAATAAGCAATTTTATGGGCTAATAAGATATAAGCACTTCGGATAACATAGGATTTCCGTTACGCCAAAGACCGGCTACCCTACGGGACATTATCTTTGTCATGTCTTTTGCAATAAAGGGGTAAGGGGTTATAGTAGCAAAAGACATGCCAACCCTAACGGGACGATAACGTCGGAAATCCTAGGAACGTTAGCTGACATACTCAGTTTTATATAAAAATGTGAAATTAATTTTATTTTGTAAATTTCTTTTCTATGATAGGAGTGATATTGTGAGTAGATTGAAATCTGATATAGGGGCTGAATCTGCTTTTCGAGGATTTAGAACGCAAACATTATATATAGTTAATAGAATATTGAATCACACTGAAGATGAGTTTAAGTTTCAACCAGAAGGAAAAGAAGATTTAGCGGTTTATGATAATAATATTAATCTTAAAGAAGTGGTACAAGTAAAGAATTATTCTACTAATTTATCTTTATCTTCTCTTTCTCCTCAAAAAGATGACTCTTTTTTTAGAAGGTCTTTAAAGACTTTAAAAGAGGGACAAGCCTCTAAATTAAATTTAGTAGTTTTTGGGAATGTAGGTCCTGAATTATATAATGCTATTATAAAAGAGGGAATAGATAGGGATAAGGTAAAAAAGAAATTGAAGGAGAATTATAATTACAAAGAAGAAGAAATAGAACTTATTTTTAAAAATTTAAAAATAGAAAAAGTGAAAGAAAGTAAAATTATAGAAAATATAAAAAGGGCTCTAAGAAAAAATCCTCAAGTAACAGTTGATTATCAAATTGCTTTTGATTTATTAATGTATTGGATTTATGAATTGTCAGAAGAAGAAGGATTTCTAGATAGACATTCCTTATTAAATAAATTAGATCAAATAGGTATGTTTTTAAATGAAAGAGTTAGTTTTCATGAAGAATATGGTAATACTATTTTACCATTAGATTATATGAAAGTTGAAAAAGAGGAATCTATAGAACGAGTACGAGAGGAATTTTATGTTGGAGTATCTGCTAAATATATTCATATTAAAAATAATTTAGATGTAATTAGAGAAGAAAAGATTAGACAGATTAAGAAAAAATTCGAAAAAGATAATATAGTAATTATTCATGGGGCTTCAGGGCAAGGAAAAAGTACATTAGCTTATCGTTATTTATATGAATTCCATCCAACTAATTATTCATATCAAATTAACTATATAGAAGGAAAATCTCATGCACGTAGAATTATTAATACTTTATATGGAATATCTAAATCAGTAGACTTACCTTTAATGATTTATATAGATGTTGAGCCTGGTAATGTCGAATGGACAGAAATAGTGAAAGAAGTTGCAAATAATTATACAAAATTTAAAGTGTTAGTTACTATTAGAGAAGAAGATTGGAAGAGGTCTTCTTTAACAGGAGCTGACTTAATATTTTCTGAAATGGAATTAAATTTTAATCGTTTAGAAGCTGAAAAAATTTATAAAAAACTGATAGAAAGAAAGCCAGATGTTAAATTTAGGGATTTCGAGGAAGCATGGTTAAGTTTTGGAGAGAAAGGACCTTTATTAGAATTTACTTATTTAGTTACTCAAGGTAATACATTAAAAGATAGATTAAAGCAACAAATAGAAAATATTGAAAAAAGGATAAGTCAAGGCGAAGAATCTACGCAGTTAGAATTATTAAAAATTGTTTCTTTGGCTAGTGCATATGATGGAAAAGTAGATTTAAGCTCCTTACTTTCAAATCTTGAACTTAGTGCTCCAAAATATATATTACAATTATTTGAAAAAGAATATCTGCTAAGGAGAAGTGAAAATGGCAAGTATTTGACAGGATTACATTCTATTAGGTCAAAAATTTTAATTGATATTTTATTTGATCCAGTTATATCGCCTAAAAATGAATATATTAAGAAGTGTATTTCAGTTTTAGCAGAAGAAGATTTAAAAATATTCATTTTACATTCTTTAAATAAACATACTAAATATGAGGAAATCTTAAATTATTTGAAGGATATTAAACTATCTTCTTGGGTGGGTTTTAATGGAGTGATTAATAGTTTATTATGGTTTGGTATTAAACAATATGTTGAAAAAAATCGCAATACAATTGATGAGGTATATGATAGGTTTGGATATGGATGGTATATTGTTTTAGGTTTAGATATAAGTAATTCTATGTCTGATAAGCCAATTAATATTTTTGAAAAAATTGATTTACCTAATATAAATCAAGACATAAAAGATAAAATTAATGGATGGCATAAAACATTAAGAAAAAATAGAGATAACATATACATCTTTCTAGATGATTATCTTCGACAGGTAGAATTACCTACTGATTTTCCTGATTCAGACAAAGATTGGTCAAATTGTGGTGAAGCTTTATTTTGGTTAGGAAAAGTGAATATAGAAAGAAAGATTAATTTAATTGAATTTGATTATAATAAAGCATTAAAATTAAACTCACTAGAATATATAGCTGATATATTAGCTGGGTTATATTATTATAATTCAAATGATAGTAGAAAAGTTTTAAGCGAAATTAGACCTAAATTTATTAGTAGATTCAAAAAAGAATTTAATGTTCCAATTATAGAAGATGATGGAGAGAAATTAACTTTACATTGTATAATTAATATTGAAGGAAAAGATATAGAAGAAGATAATTTTATTCATGCACAGATAATGAAGAATATAAATTTAATGAGAAAAGTTTATCCTGATAGAAAAATTTTTGCAAGTCAAGGATATGGACATAAGTTTGATTTAATACCTTATGACATAGATGATACTCAGAAAAAAATTCCAATAAGAAATCTGCCTTTAAAATGGTTGACTAATATAAATGCTATTTTTGGTGAATTAGCAAGTTGGAAATATCGCCCAGATAATTGGACAGAATATGTTGAAAATATTATAAGTAAAAGAGAAAAATTAATTATCATATTAAAGCAATTAATTCAAGGTATAGGTGAACATTTTAAAAAGCAAAGTAAGGTAAACATTTTTGGAAAGTATATTTCAAGTTTGGAATGGGACAATTTAAAAAAATCTTTCTGCTATGAAGTTCCATTTCCTAAAACAGTAGTAGATAGTTGGGGATTTACTAGTGAAGGTAGGAAAGTAAATGATATTTCTAATCAGTTACCTGAAATTGCACTTAATCTTCAAAGATATAGTCAATTTAAAGATTTATATAGTAATTTTAAGGTGGCAGTTCAAAATTTTTTACAGCAAGCTATTAATATTATATTAGCTAAAACAGAGTTTAAAGGGAAGAGTATGAAGGAAAAAAGAAAAATTAAAAAAATATTTGAAGCTAATGGAATAAGATTTGATGATGATATTAATAGAATTTGTATGATTAATTTAGGGAATATTTTAAAGACTTATAATCAATTTCAAAGAGAATTTCAACGGATTTTTGGAAAGTATGTGGATGATGATGAGATAATAAATTTAAAAACTGAAGAAGAAGAAACTTATAAAATATTATTAGGTGTATGGAATAAATTTGCAATTGAATATTTTAAATATGATATGGATATAGTTAATACGGCTGAAACAGAAATTATAGAATTTAAAAAAGATATGGAAAACAATATACAAAATAAACTTAATAATTTATCTAATAATAATATAAATGTAAATATTGTTAAATCTTTAGAGAAAGAAAAGGTAATACTATTAGATATACCTGATTTTTTAATTTTAAATGAAAGCTTAGAAAAAACTTTTAAGAATTTAAAAACTGTCTTTCAGTCTATAAAAGATTCTTATTTTAAGCGAATATTAGCAGAATTAAATTTTCAAAAGTTTAGAGTAATTCCTTTAGTAAAAGGAAAAGTTATAAATTTAAGGAGTTATGAGATTAAATTATATAGATTGTTAGATATCGATGAAGAGAATTTAGAATTTTTTGATTTAGTTCCTCAATTATTGAATGAGGAAATTTTAGAAGAATTAAATATTGAAGGGTGGTTTGACTATATTTCAGAATTAAAGGTTTTGGAAGAATTTGAAGTTGAATTTTATGAACTATATAATTATTTGTTTCATGTTACCCAATTAAAAGGATTAGAAGAATTATCAGAAGAAAAAATATTAGCAAATGAAATACTTAAAAATTATACTGATGAATATATAGAGAAAGTATTCATTAAATTTGAAAAAACAACTAGATTATTAAAAAAGATTATGGATGATTTGGAAAATAGAACTCGATGTTTACTTGATTATTTAAAGAATCATCCTGAAAGATCTAAGCCTCAATATATGGATAGATTTGAAATTGTGGATTTAGTAAGTGAATTGGGTGAGAAGATTAATCCTAGTGAATTTGATCCTAGTAAAGATTATAGGTTACATGAAATTTTACAGATATTATATAACTGGAGAAAAAATCTAAAAGAGATAATTGAAATTCCATCAATAATTTATTTATTCTTGAGTAGAGAATTATTAGAAGAATACTGTATCAGAAATAAAATATAAAAAAGTATTTAAACTAAAAAGCCGTACGTCAGCTAACATGAGCTTAACGACATCTAGTCTATTGAGCATAGATGAAAACTAAGGATGACATATGAAAGTTTTATACTTTATTTAAGGTTAGGAGCATTGATGAGACGTCGTGAAGCTCAGGGACGTTAGAACGCCAAGAAGTTTGATATTTCTTGCAAAGTGAAATTTAGAAGAAAGATTCAACGCAAAATGAACCGATGGTAAGGTCATAACAAACATGCCAGACAGAAGGTCGACTACTGCTACCTCGCTGTCCATTGGGATAAAGCAGTAGTCGTTAATGAATTTTTTTATCTAGTCAGTCTTTGTCAGGTAAGGTCTAGCCAACCACCTGTATCGAGTGTTGCACCGAAATAGGTAACTATCAGGTGAAGTGTACACAGAGAACTCTCTAGGCCAGAGGGAATACCGTAATTCCTGAAGCATATTCAGCCCCGTTAGTAGAGGGTCTGGAAACAGACAAAGAGCAGATGACGACATGTTTAACGTCATGGAAGTCAACACAAAAGAGTCGCAATGGTGAGACTCTGGAGGGTCTGTCGGGGTCAAAGAACTTGGCATGAAGAGAGAGGAATATCAGGAACTTGGGAGGAATCCTGTGGGTTCCAGCTTAGATACAAGATAATAAGGATATAAGTAGGCTGGTAGGTCTATCCAACCAAACAAGAAGGAAGACCAGAAACCAACAGGACTTCGGATCAACTCATAGTACTCCGAGGTCGGGAGAGCCGGCTACATGGGGAAGGGGTTGACAAGAATATGCAGTCTTCAAAGGAAACACTAACCGAACGAGCAAGGTCGGAATATTTAGTGCAAACCTCACTGGAGGGAATATCGCAGAAGGCAAAAAGAGAAGTAAAATATCGTTTTCGTGACTTGTACAGGCAGATAAACAAAGGAGCATTAAGGTTAGCCTGGAAGAAATTAAACAAGAGAGCAGCTGCAGGAGTGGATAAGATTACAGCCAAAGAATTTGAAGAAAATTTAGAGGAGAATCTCAATAACATACTGGAGTCGCTGAAAGAGAAACGATATCATGCAAAACTAGTACGAAGAAAATACATAGACAAAGGAAATGGGAAGAAGCGTCCATTAGGAATACCTGCACTATCAGATAAAATAGTTCAAAGAGCAGTAGCTGATATACTGGAAGCTATCTATGAACAGGATTTCATAGAAGAAAGTTATGGATATAGACCAAACAAAAGTGCAAAACAGGCAGTAATAGACCTGACAGAAGAATTACAGTTTGGTAAGTATAACTATATAGTGGAAGCAGATATTAAAGGCTTCTTTGACAATATAGACCATGACTGGTTAGTCAAGATGTTGGAAGAAAGAATAAATGACAAACAGTTTATCAGACTAATCAAGAAGTGGTTGAGAGCAGGCATACTAGAAGAAGACGGGAAAGTTATTCATCCGTTAACAGGTACCCCTCAGGGAGGAATAATTAGCCCAGTCCTTGCAAATATATATTTACATTTCGTACTGGATATCTGGTTTAAGAGAGTAGTAATGAAGAGGACAAGTGATGCATGTATCTATCGTTATGCAGATGATTATGTCTGTGCATTTAGATATAAACAAGATGCAGAGATGTTTTACCATGAAATGCAGAAGAGATTGAGAAAATTTAACCTGGAACTATCAATAGAGAAGACAAACATAATATTATTCTCAAGATATAAGAAGAATCAAAGTGGTAGTTTTGAGTTTCTGTGTTTTGAATTCAGATGCAGTAAATCTCATAAGGGTAAAAATATTATAAAGAGAAGGACTTCCAGGAAGAAATTAAAGAAGTCAATCAAGAGTTTTACTGAGTGGTGTAAAATGATGAGAAACAAACGCCTTAAAACAATATTTAAGACACTGAATTCTAAGCTACGAGGATACTATAACTACTACGGACTGATAAATAATGGAGATAGTTTAAAGAAATTTTACAATATATCTATAAAGATACTGTATAAATGGCTAAACAGAAGAAGCCAGAGAAGAAGCATGAACTGGGGTAAATTCAATGAGATTGTAGGTTGGTATGGGATATGCAAACCTAGAATAACAGAGAAAACAGAAGCCCAGTTACAATTCAAATTTGTCTGATTACGGAAGTGAGTATTCTTGAAGAGCTCGGTGCGGTAATTCCGCATGCCGAGATCTGTGCGGGGGTGAGTGGGTAACCGCTAATCCTACCGTGACTCCGCCATACTGACTTCAGTTTTTATTATATTAAAGTTAATTATTAAAAAAGAAAATACTGGTGAAAGGGAGTTTGGAATAGTATGTTTTCAGAAGAAGTAGTACGGGAGTTAAAAACTTATGTCTACCGACTTATAGACCCACGGAATGGGGAAACCTTTTATGTTGGAAAAGGTCAAGGTAGTAGAGTGTTTTCCCATATTTGTGCCGAAGGAAATCTAGAAGGTGATGATCTCGACAATAAACTTAAGAGAATTCGTGAAATACGGCTTGCAGGGTTTGAAGTTGCTCATGTAATTCATCGCCATGGAATGGATGAAAAGACTGCACTTGAAGTTGAGGCTGCACTCATTGATGCTTATCCTGGGCTAACAAATGTTGTTGCTGGGACAGGTGCTAGTGATTATGGTGTTATGCATGCAAAGGAAATTATTCGTCAGTATTCAGCTGAACAGGCAAAATTCAAACATAAAGCATTGCTAATCAACGTTAATAGAAGTGCTGGGGATAATTCATTATACGAATCTATACGGTTTGCATGGAGACTTAACAAATCAAAAGCGGAAGAAGCTAAAGTTATTCTTGCGACATTTCAAGGGTTGATTATCGGTGCATTTATTGCAGAAGAGTGGTTGGAAGCAACTGCAGAAAACTTTCCAGGCAACTTTGACGAGCCAGGACGATATGGGTTTATTGGCAGAGAAGCACCTGAAACAATTAAACAGTTATATGTTAATAAACGTGTACCAAATGAATTCAGAAAACGAGGAGCAGCAAATCCAATCAGATATACATGGGAAATATAGTTTAATTTTCTCTCATCTAATTTCTGTCAGTACAGCGGATAACATGGTGTTCCCGTCTCGCCAAAGATCGTGGCTACCTTTTAGGACATGCTCTCTGTCACATAGTTAGCATTAACAGAGGTAAAATTTTAAACAAGCAAACTTTGCGCCAGGCCTTACGGCACGAGCACATCGGGAACACCAGGAACGATATACGCAATTGTGCCTAGTTTGTTAATGGAGTATGCAATCAAATTAATATTGGGAGTGATTGAGAATGAAATATTATAAAAAACTAATTGGCGATAGTATTTA
>JADQBT010000007.1 GCA_016278485.1 Halanaerobiales bacterium | reverse complement strand
CGGTAACTGACATTTTTGCATCTGAATTTTCCATATATACTTCAGCAAGGTGTTGAACAACATTAACCTCAGTATCAGATCCCTTTATCTGAATTGCACTCTGCTGACTTCCCCTACCACATCCTACCAATGCTAAGGCAATTGCTACAGTAAGTATTACCAATAAATAAAATTTACTATTTTTCACTTATTATAACCCCCATTTTATTATTATATTAACATTTATCATACAAATTTATTATAACAAGCTTATGTTAAATTTATGTTACAAAAATGATAAATGAAGGTTAAAAAAACAGAACCCCTGCAAAAAATTAACAGAGGAGTAAAATGAGTATCTTAATATTTACTACTATAATGGTAGCGAATAAAAGTAGCCAGTCCATTAAGAATAAATAAGACGATAAGTAGCACTGAACTACCTGCCGCTGCCACCAGTTCAAATTCCTTCTTGGGTAGTGAAGTCCAGTTAAATATTTGGATGGGCATAACAGTAAAGCTATCCATAATATGTTCAGGAGTAAACATCACAAAAGTAAGGGCCCCCATCATAATTAATGGTGCAGTTTCACCGATCGCCCTGGATATGGCAAGTATAAACCCAGTCATAATTGATGGTAAAGAGGTTGGAATTACAACCTTAGAAACCGTCTGCCAGTGGTTAGCACCCATAGCATAGGAGGCGTTTCGCAATGAAGCAGGTACACTTTTAATAGCCTCTTGTGCTGAAACTATAACAACTGGCAAGACAAGCAAGCTTAAGGTAAGGGAACCACCTAGAACGCTCCTACCTAGAGCTAGAGTTCTAACAAGTATTCCCAGCCCTAACATCCCATAAATTATAGAAGGAATACCAGCTAAATTAGCTATGTTTAAACGAATGAAATTTGTCAACTTATTTTTAGGGGAATATTCCTCTAAATATAGTGCTGTTGAAATACCCACTATTAAAGTAAATGGAATCATCAAAGCTATAACATAGAGAGTTCCAAAAAGTCCAGCTTTAATACCAGCCTTTTCAGGGAACCGAGAGTCAAATCGTGTAAAGAAATCCCAGTCTAACATCTTGATTCCTGCACTAAAAACATCATAAAGGAGAACTGCTAAGACTAATAAGGCAATTCCAATAAAACTAAGAAATATATATCTAAAGAACTTATCTATCAACTTCCTTTTATTCATCTTTCTTGCTAGCACTATTGATACACCTCCCGATATCTCTTTAATATGAAATAACTTATTACATTCAGAGCTAAAGTCATTACAAATAATAATAGGCCTACTGCAAATATTGTGTAATAATCAAGAGAACCTACTGGAGTATCACCAAGACTAACCTGTACAATATATCCTGTCATAGTCTGAATAGGCTTAAGAAAACTTGCTGTTAATTGGGGCCGCATTCCAGCTGCAACTGCTACAATCATTGTCTCACCTATTGCCCGTGACATAGCCAATATAAAAGAAGAACCTATTCCAGATAGGGCCGCTGGTACCATCACCCTTGTAGCCACTTCGAATCTAGTTGAACCCATAGCATAGGCAGCTAATCTAATTTTACTAGGAACTGCATTTATTGCATCTTCACTTAATGATACTACCATCGGTAAAATCATTATGCCTACAGCAATACTAGCACTTAGAGCATTAAATGTTTTAATTTCTGGGAATATTGGCTTTAAAATTTGTGGAGTAATAAAAGTTAAGGCAAAATAACCATAAACAACTGTCGGAACACCAGCTAATATTTCCATGACAGGTTTTACAATTTTTCTAAATCTTGGCGAAGCATATTCAGTCAGGTAGATAGCACTACCTAATCCAATTGGTATAGCAATAAGGGCTGCCCCTAGAGTAATCATTAATGTTCCGGCTACCAAGGGGATAACACCATATGCTGTATTAGGTTCAATAAGCGGGTTCCAGATTGTTCCTGTAAAAAAATCAATAAAAGATATTTCTTTAAAGAAATGATATGATTCTGATAACAATATATATATGACACCTAATGTAGTGAAGATAGTTATAGCAGTAGCCAATATCAAAAGATAGTTAACCCAAATATTTTTATTTTCTCCTGAGCTCATATACCTTATTTTTTCATCAAATAAATGATAGAAGATTTTCGTAAAAATACTTCTTTTGTTTTTTTGTTCTTCTGTATTCATGATACTTGTTTTCATTCCAATCACCCCAGTTATAACATCTTTGTTATGCTGTTTTTTAAACTCAACTTACTTCAGTTCGTCTACTTTATCAAGTTGCTTTTCATAAGAAGAAAGAGCTACATAACCGGTAGAAGGAACTATCTCCTGGGCTTTCTCAAAGTAAAAACGTAAGAATGCTTCTACTTCAAGTCTTTTTACTACATCATTATTTACATAGATGAATATTTTCCTAGCTAGAGGAGAATATTTACCATTTTCAATAGTCATACTTGCCGGCAATACCCAATCAACAGCAACCGAATTTAATAAATCTTTATTTTCTATATAATAGGCATAGCCAAAATAACCTAAGGCATATTTGTTTCCTGCTATTCCCTGTACTAAAACATTATCATCTTCACTTGCTGTATAATCAGCACGACTATGTCCACTTTCTCCAACTATAGCTTCAGTAAAGTAATCAAAAGTCCCTGAGTCAGAACCAGGCCCATAAAGAGCTATCTCTTCATCTGGCCATTCTGGACGTACATCACTCCATGTCTCAACAGAACTGTTTGGCTCCCATATTTTTTTCAATTCATCAACTGTCAAGTTACTAGCCCAATCATTCTCTGGATTAACAACAACAGTAATACCATCATAGGCAACAACAAACTTGGTAAATTCAATGCCATTTTCTGCAGCTATTGCTGCTTCACTATCTTTAATAGGTCTTGAAGCATCACTAATATCAGTTTCTCCAATTGTAAATTTTTCAAACCCTCCACCTGTCCCAGATACACCAACAGTAACTCTCACACGCGGATTTTCATAAGAAAATTCCTCAGCCATAGCCTGTGTTATAGGATAGACCGTGCTAGAACCATCAATTTTTACTGTTCCTTCCAAATCAACTGCCAATGAACTCACAGAAAATACTACCATGACTAAAACCATAATTACTACTGTTAATCTTTTCAATTTCATTATCTAATTTCCCCCTCGAATTTTTTTATCTTGTAATTATAATTTAACATGCTAGTGTTAATCAGTTATTACCGACTTGTAAATTATTTGTTAACAAAAAAAAGACTGATATAATCAGTCTCTTCCTAGTTAACTTGCTGCTATTTTAAGAAAAAAAGTAAATATTGATCCAGAACCTAACTCACTTTCAAGAACTATCTCGCTCCCATGTCTTTTGATAATATTCTTAACAATCGAAAGGCCTATCCCCGTACCTCCTAGTTCTCGTGAACGAGCTTTATCAACCCGATAAAACCTTTCGAAAATCCTTTTTTGATCTGTATACGGAATACCGATCCCATTATCTTTAATAGAAATATACACCTTATCCTCTTTTTGATATGCATTTATTTTAATTGTCCCATCAGGTGGAGTATATTTAATAGCATTATCAATTAAATTTATCATAACTTGTTCAATTTGCGCAGAGACCATATAAACAAAGGGTAGATTCTTCTCTATATTAATATTAATAGAAATATCCTTTTTGTCAGCAGATTCTTTTAATAATTCTATAGTTTTTTCTATAATATAGGCAAGACTATCCGGTTTTAATTCAGGTTGTTTACCTTCAATTTTTGAAAGATTAAGTAAATCTTTAATTAAAATTGCCAATCTATCTGCTTCTTTTTTTATAATTTTCATAAAACTATGCTCAGTCTGCCGATCAAGATCATTCTCAAGCAGAGTATCTAAGTAGCCAATAATTGATGTTAGGGGGGTTCTCAGCTCGTGAGAAACATTTGCTACAAAATCATTACGGACTGTCTCTAATTTTCTTAGTTCAGTAACATCTGTCAAAACAATCACACCACCAGAAACATTACCGTTATGGTCCGATATAGTTGTGAAATGAACCTGTAAAATCTTTTTACCTTGATTTTGATATATTATTTCTCGGTTAATTGTTTGTTGCTTTTCTAAAGCCTCTTGCAGATATATATCCAATGGATGATGAATAATAGAACTAATCAATTCTTTGCCTAAGACAATTTCTTCTGAAACATTAAAGATTTTACGGGCTGCAGGATTGATCAACAATACTTTCCTTTCAACATCAGTGGCAATTACACCGTCAATCATATTTGTCAAAATAGCTTCTACTCTACTTTTTTCTGAAGAAATCTCTTCAATTTTTTGATCTAACTGTGAAGTCATATAATTAAACATACTTGCTAACTTAGCAATTTCATTTTCTGAGTTATTTAATTCAATGCGCTGTTTTAAATCTCCATGAGCAATTTTTTCGGCCGTAGTAGTCATTTTCTCCAAAGGGGAAATAATCCCTATAGTAAGCCTCCAACTTAGAAAAATCGTAATTCCTCCCAGAATTATAAAGAACAATAAATAGTTTCTGATATCTTCTTTCAATACATTATTAATAAATGAGAGGCTTTTAGCTATCCTTAAATAGCCTACTTTTTCTTGATTATTTATGATAGGGACTGCCAGATAAAACATTTCTTCTTCCAGTGTATCACTAAGTCTGCTTGCTGTTGCATATTCTTTTCCCGAGTTAAGTGCTTCTATTTCCGGCCTATTTAGGTGGTTATTCATTGCAGTTTCATCAAAATGAGAATCAGCTAAAACCTCTCCTGCCTGATTAATAATGGTTATCCTGGCCTCAATACTATTACTCCATTCATTTATTTTACGCTTAGGTGTAACAAGCTCCTTATTTTTAATAGCCAATTTATCTCCTACAAGCATCAGACTAGCACTATTTTTTAAATTAACTTTAAGTTGGTTGATATAAAAATTGGTATGATTATGAGTAAAATAATAAAATGCAAGCCCAATAATTAATAACTGGACAAATACAAAAATAATAAATATCTTATTTCTAATACTTTGTTTACTCCATTTTAACAAACTTATAACCAACTCCTCTCACAGTCTCAATATAATCAGGGCCAATTTTCTTCCTTAATCTTCTCACATGTACATCAACTGTTCTTGTATCACCAGCATATTCATACCCCCAAATCTTTTCTAACAATAAATCTCTAGTGAGAACTCGGCTAGGATTAAGAATCATATGCCGCAATAGATCAAATTCTTTGGGTGTCAAGTTAATTTGCTGATTATCAAGTACAACCTCATGGCGAGCTATATTTAAAGATAATTCTCCTGCAAAGAGGATATCTTCTTTTCTATTTTTAACATCTGCCTCCAACTCTTTAATTCTTCTGAAAATGGCTTTAATGCGTGCTATTAATTCACGTGGACTAAATGGTTTAGTCATATAGTCATCTGCACCCATTTCCAGACCTAATATTCTATCAACCTCTTCCCCTTTAGCAGTTAACATAATAATGGGAAGATGAGAATAATTTCCGTTGTTCCGGATATGACGACATACTTCTAATCCATCCATTTCTGGTAACATTAAATCAAGCACAATCAGGTCTACTTTATCATTTAATATCTCCAATGCTTCTTTTCCTGTCGCTGCAGTTAGAACATCATAACCCGAACTTTTTAAATTAAATTTTATTAAATCGCGGATATTTTTCTCATCATCAACTATTAATATTTTTTTCATAAATTTTACCCCCTGCTATTGGAAGAAATTATATATATCACTTAATGCAATTATAGCAAAAAAAGACTCCCAGGCAAAGAAGTCTTTTTAAACCAATAATAATTATTTGTTAACCAATTTTTTTACCTTCTACATATATTTCTCTAATACTATGAGCTATATCTGCCATTTGATCAGTAATATGCTCAAGATTGTCTAATAATTCTAGTAAAATAATACCTGCATTAGGGTCGATAACATCTTTAGTTGAAGACTTGATGCGACCAATACTTTCATCACGGAAGCGAATTTGCATTTCATCGAGTTCAGCTTCTACTTCAAGTATCTCTTTAACTAGTGAAAGATTATCCGTTTTAACTAATTCAACTGATTTTTCTAGAACATCACAAACAATCTGTGAAACTTCCTTAATAGTATTCTGTGCTTCTTGGGAAAATTTAAGTTTATTATCCAACTCATATTCAATCAGATTTGCAATTTCTGTTGCATCATCAGCAATACTTTCAATATCATCAATAACGGCAAAGTACTTATCCATACTTCGAATATCAATTTCTGTCAATTGACCTTGCGGTATTCGTTGTAAAAAATGCAATAATTCTTCTTCCATTTCATTTACGATAGACTCATGGCGCCGAATCTTTTCGACTACACCACTATTCCTATCCATAAAACCATTCACTACTTCACAAACCATATCACGCGCAATGCCATGCATTGCAATAATTTCTTTTTTAACCTGTTCCAATGCAACACTGGGGGTTTCAATCATACGATCATCAATATGTGTTAAACCTGGTTGAACATACTCTTCTTCTCCAGGTAAAATACGCTTTACTAAAGAAACCATAAATCCAGTAAAGGGTAACCAGATTAAAGTATTAGCAACATTAAATAAGGTATGTGTATTAGCAAGTAATCTCTCCTCTGAAACATTACCTTGCCCAAAAAAGCCACCTATATTAATTAATAACTTATGTAAATGCAGGGTAAAATCAGGAATAATATAAAGAAAAGAAATTAATAAACCTGCTCCTATTACATTAAATACAAAGTGCGCTGCTGCAGCTCTACGAGCAGTTAAATTTGCACCAATGGCAGATAAAATCGCTGTAATAGTTGTCCCAATATTACTACCTAATAAAATTGGTATTCCAGATGAATAATCAATTACTCCCACAGAAACTAAACCTAATAAGATACCAAATGTGGCGCTACTACTCTGAATAATCATAGTAACTCCCATTCCTGCTAAAACACCAAGAATAGGATAAACACTGAAATTTTTCATTAAATCAACAAAAACCTGTGACCCTCGTAAAGGGCGCATCGCATCACTCATTGTATTTAAACCTAAAAATAAGATACCAAAACCTAATAAAACTTGTCCAATATATTGAAACTTTTTACTTCGAGAAAATAAATAAGTAAATGCACCAATGGCAATCGCATGAAATGCATAATCACCAAGTTCAAAGGCCACTAATTGTGCTGTTATTGTAGTACCAATATTGGCACCCATAATAACACCTATTGATTGAGCCAGTGTCATTAAACCTGCATTGACAAAGCCAACAACCATAACAGTAGTTGCACTACTACTTTGCACAATAGAAGTAACCACTGTTCCGACTGCTACACCCATAATTGGTTTATTTGTCAAAACTGCTAAAATCCGTCTTAGCTTTTTACCCGCTGTTTTCTGTAAACCTTCACTCATTTGCTTCATACCATAAATGAATAAACCAAGACCACCCAACAACCCAGCAACAATACTAAATGACAATTAAATCTCTCCTTTCCGGGAGTTAAAACATTTTAGCGGAAAATCTCCGCCATTTAAAATTTTCGACATCAATTAGAGTAACCCTTTTTTATTTGATGTTAAATTTATGTTACAGTTATGTGAAATTTTTGATAAATGGCGGAAAGTTGCCTAGCAGCTTTTTCCCAAGTGAAATTATTTAATATTAAATTTTGTAATTCTTTGTTTTCTTTATTTTTTAATGCACAATTAATTTGTTCTTTAATTGAATTAATAGATTTATGATCACAATAATAGGCAAATTCACGAAAATATTCCTTTGTCGAGCCATTAGGTGTTGTCACAACTTGACAACCTGCTAAACCAGCTTCAAGATTAGCTAATCCTGGAGTATCATACCAACTTGGCAACAAATGTACTTTCGCTTTAGCATAATGTTCTTTTAATTCATCTTGCTTTAATCCTTGAATAAAATTAATGTTATCTCCAGCAATACTATTACACTTTCTAAAATAGGCTGGGTCATTAACTTCTCCTATAAATGTTGCATCACAATCTAAATCATTTAATGCCTTGATTGCTTGAAGTTGATTTTTTCTAGGGTGAAATCTCCCCACAGAGATGACTTTATTATCTAACTTTTTTGCATTAGTAAAAAAAGATGAGTCAACACCATTAGGATAAACTTCAGCATTTAAATCTATTGCAAAATCTTCTTGCATACAATCTATTTCCTGCCAACTATTAGCAGCTACAAGTTCAGCCTGTTTAATAATATTTTTCCTTATTCTCTGTGTATTATGCCACCAGTTAACATATTCCCTTCTTTCTCTCTTGAAAAATGGCAATGCATTCCAATATATTGGTGTTATTAGCACGGGAAGCTTCATTTTTTTTGCATAATTTAAATTATTCAGAGCACTTTCTACTCTTAAAATATTAAATAGATGCGCAAAATCAAACTTATCATCATTATCTAGCTGATTTAATTCTGTTCTAATGACTATCTTATAGCCTATTTTTTCTAATTCATTTTTTAAAGATTGAATTTGAACTGTGTCACCTGCATTACTTGTAAATAGATCAGGTCTTACCAAAAAGCAGATGGTTAATTCTTTAGATGCCATGCAGTTAATTCCTCCCAAAAAGACTCGATCCCTAATCCTAAACGCCAGAAAGCTGCACCTGCTAAATTATAGTCCTTCACCAACTGCATTTTATTAGCTATACTTACTTGATTTTCAAACCATACTTCATGTAGTTCATTATTTAATTGATAGTGGAAAAATGGTGTGGCTGCTTCTTCATTCCATTTAACATTAATTGAATATTTTTCTATTAAATTATAAATTTGTTTTGTGGAAAGTGCAACTGCGTTTTTATTTTGATTTATTGTCCAATCATATCCATAAAATGGAATACCCAAGTAAATTTTTTCTATATTTACATTTATCATCAAATAATCTATCACATCTTTCACCCAATTCAGAGGGGCAACAGGCCCTGGATTCCCACCCGGCCAGTGTAAATCATAGGCCATTACAACAACTTGATCAACAATCTCTCCAATTTTTTGATAATCATAAGCACCTGCCCAATCTGAATTATGTCTCTCATCTGTTTTAGCGGGAACTGAAATACCAAGATGGTGATTAGTCTTTTTTAATTCTTCATTCAAACTTCTTAAAAATTTTATGAACAATTCTTTATTTTCTTTTTTTATTCCTTCTAAATCAATATTTATACCTTTCCAATTATTATTAGAAAGGTAGCTAGTCAAGTTATTAACAGCTAGCTTATTTAATTTATCATTCTTTACAATAATATTCGCTATTTCTCTATCAAAACCCTTATTTTGCACCATAGCAATTCGGCGGTCAGGCTTAAAATATTTCTGTAAAACTTTATCTAACTCCATACTAGTTTCTTCCAGATTAGCCTTTTCATCAATAACCAACTGACTAGCTACCACATAATTAAGATATTGATGAAATTTTTTTAGTGATTCTTGAGAAGCATTATTATCTGGTATATAATAACCTATCAATTTACACAATTGAAACACCTCATATTTCTATTGATAGTTTTTCAAATACCGTGTTTATTTTATTACATATGGTTGCTTTCTTTGAACCTGCAAATAATAGACCAACCGCTTGATTATCTTTATCAACCACTAAAGAACCACTATCTCCAGACTCAGACATAGGTTCTGTTATAAATTGATCTGTAAATATAGCTGATTCCTCCTGAGATAATTGCACCTCAACAGTAGCCCCAACAACTCTTACATTTCCTGATGTAACCCCAGTAGTCCTCCCACTTTTTCTCACTTTCATTCCTGGCTCAGGCTCTGTATTTCCTGTTACATTACCTATACCTAATATATCAGACTTAATCAAACTATTATCAGCTGGTCGAGCTAATGCACAATCAACTAAATTATCTTCTGCTTTTTTTACAAACTTAATTGTGTAATCTGGTTTAAATACTTTTATTATGGCATTAGTAATTTTACCGGCTGCTCTTGCAATGGGACATATATTTCCACCATCTTTTCTATCTATGGGAACAAACCTTTCTAAATATCCTATCACATCTCCTGGTCTTTTGCCTTTATCATAACTACCAGGTTGTAAAATAGGATCACCTTTTTTAGATCTTCCATCTTTACCATTACTAATGTTTGCCAGTACATGGTTATTAGACAATATCATAGGTTGACCCGTCTTCTTATCCTTAACAACTGCACCAAAAGTTCCAGCTGATATTTTGTAATGACCAATACTTATACCAGGCTGAGCTGGGCGCATTTTCTCTGTTCTTAGATCTTGAAATTGTATTTCACCAATTTCAATAACATCTGTTTTATAATTTTCCATTTCTCTTGGAATAACATTTTTACTCTGCAAACTCTGTTCTGGTACTTTTTTATCCACTAAAACTATAATTGCTTCTTCATCTAATCTCTTACCATTTTTTTCTTTCTTCCCAAAACCTATACCAACTACATGCTCCAGTTGAAAAAGGTCATTTTTATACCTTTCGATAATATCTTTATAATCTAGCAATTCGTCTTTTCCCCCTTCTATGATTTTCTATATATATTATTCATAGACAGAGGTTTTGTGAAATTCTATTAAATTGAAAAAAGCAGCCTGCTGGCTGCTTTTTATGCAAAATTCTATTAAATTTTATACTACACCAATTTTTGTGTGATCTTCTTTTACTTTTAATACAACATCATCTGTTAATAAATCCGCATAACTATAAGAAAGACGCCGCGTCTGGTTATGGTCTCTAATTCTTACAATAAAAACATTAGGATGTGTCTCTTCAAGGACCCCTTCCTTTTCCATCGACTTCCGTCTTCCCCGATGAGCCTTGACCATTACTTCATGACCAACAAAAGAATTCACTTCTTCTTTGATCTCCTCCAGGACATTTTTCGGCATAACATTCCCCTTCCTCATCACAAAAACTATCTAATTGATAATCTATTATAACATAAAATTATGAAAAAAGCAAAAATTAGGGGTGGATTAATCGCATTTTCCCACGAGTTTCTACTCCCCCAATACCTTCTTTTCCAGTAATTGTATTATTGATTATATCTTTTATATTTATAACCTCTTTGATTGATGTATAAGCTATTTTTTCAGCTATTAAAATAGGATCTAGAAAATGAATCATTCTTTTTTTCGGTGAACTAGCAAAATTAGCACCACTTTCAATAAGTTTTGAAAAGTTTGATTGACATGCTCCAGCAAAAATAACTAAATTATCAAGATCAGGTTCAATATCTCTAGCATTTTTAACTGATTCAATAAAAAAATTTGAGTTATAAAAATTGTGTTTATCTACTATTCCATCATGGCCAGTAATTACTAAAATATCCGGTCTGTATTTTAGTAAATATTTTTTCACCTTTTCTGGCTGTGAGGCCTCATCCATATAAAAACCTTTAGCCTCTATATTTAAATTTTTATAATTTTGCATAGAAACCGAAAGATAATCATCTACCCCATCAAGATGTAGTACACGCCCAGGTTTTTCTCTACAAACAATTTCCTGCTGAGAATTATGTGTCCTCGACTGTTGCAAAAGATTATTACGCTGTACTCTTTTTAAATATGAATATGATTCCTCTAATAATTTTCTCAAACTTGCTTCAGCATTAAAATTTTTAAGTACTTTTAAATCATCTAGTGGGGCATCTGCCATTAATCTCATTTTAAAACTTCTTAATAAACATATATTACCTCTAATTTCCTCTACTTTAAATATAATATCATTATCATGAGAAGAACGGGTAACATAACTACCAACATGCAATTCCATACCCGACCCCCTTTTTATAGACTTTCCCTCTCTATAAAATATGAGCCCGGTATTATGAATGTGCCTTTATTTATCTAGTAAATTTATCAGCCACCGTTGAAGCAGCATAAGAATCCGGTTTAATTAAAGCTTCAAAACCGCTTCCAACCACCATACCAACTACTTCACTGATGATTTCATTACTTGGACCCCGCTGGCCAACATCTAAATGAATTTCAAAATCTATTTTTTGCTCTAAACCTTGCTCTTCAGCCAAAAAACCAGTTAATTGACTTGCAACTTCAAGGCTACGAGATACTTCATAAAATAATCTTTTTTTCATATTTGTTTTTAGATTTGATTTATCTTTATGATAAAAAAAACGTCCACCCTGTCCCTGACGATAAATTACAATAGCAGTTACAAATACCACCTCATCAAAACCCGGTTGAGAATCACTTCCTACAATCAATCGATAATTTAATTTAGGGGCCTGGTTTATAAAACTTTTAATTTTTGCATAGACTTCATCTATCTTCAATTCACCATCTGTTGGACTGACAAAAATCATTTTTTCACCTGCCTCAGACCTCAACTAACCGAAATAACTGGTTGCTTACTTCAATCATTTTATCAATACTTAATTTTTCGCCTCTTCTTTTTTGATCAACATTAGCCTGTTTAAGTGCAGTTGTTATCAATTCGCGTTCAATATTTAATAATGAAGATTTACTAAGACTATTTCTGATTGTTTTTCTTCTCTGTTGAAATATCGATCTTACCACTTTGAAAAAAAATTCTTCATTCAAAACTTTTTTCTGATAAGGTGAGTTCGCATAAGGTTTTAATCTAATAATCGCAGAATCTACATTTGGTCTTGGTATAAAAACAGTCGGTGGTACAACATGAATCAATTCTATTTCAGTATAATATTGAACAGCCACTGTGAGCGATCCAAAAGCTTTAGTACCTGGACCAGAGACCATACGTTCAGCAACCTCTTTCTGTACCATAAAAACCAGACTGTCTACTTTAATATTATTCTCTAAAAATAACATAATAATTGGAGTTGTAATATAATAAGGAAGATTTGCTATCACTTTAACTTTTTGATCTCTTTTTTTATTATCTTGCAACAACTCAAGCCAGTCTATTTCAAGAGCATCATCATTATGTAACTCTAAATTATCTTGGCCTGCAAATATTTCATTTAATACTTTAACTAATTTTCTATCTTTTTCGATAGCAATTATTTTTTCAGCTGATGATGCAAGTAAAGCTTCTGTCAACGAACCAATGCCTGGACCAATTTCTATGATAAGATCATGAGACTGAATCTCTGCAGCATCAACTATAATATCTATGATATTATTATCAACTAAAAAATTTTGCCCCAGCCCTTTAAAAGGTCTTAAATTATATTTATTTAATATGTCCTTAGTCTTAATAGGATTTGCAATCTTATTTTCCATAATATTTTATCACCTTTACTGTTAATTTATGTATTAATTCTAACACAAATGAATTGAACTGGCAAAAATAAAGGGGCCAGATAGCATATACCTATGTTCAAGGAATTTAAGATATTGCAAGGCTTTCTTAACCTTTTTGACATAACAGGGTTTATACAAGGTTTATTAATTCATGTTTCTTATTCATTTTTAACTATTCTTGACTTTTTTAATCTGTATAGCAGTAAAATAGCAGTAAATTTCTTTTTAATATTACTTTGCTACTATTAAATTTAGACTCTACATTTAACCATATATACCATATAACCGTATTAATTAATCTGGTCCTCATCTTCTTTTTGATTTTTAAGGGCTGCGTTACGATACACATTCTGTATAATATCGACTCCATCTTCCTTCATTTCGTCCAATACATGAGAATATACGTCTAATGTTGTGGTAATGCTAGAGTGCCCCAGAATAGCCTGCAGGACCTTTGCAGGCATACCTGCTTTTAATGCAAGCGTCGCGAATGTGTGCCGGAGATCATGGAATCTAATTCTTTTTAAGTCATGTGCATCACAAACTTTTCTTAAATGATTTGTTACTAATTCCGGGTAAATATGATTGCCATCTTCTTTACAAAACACTAATCCTATATCATTATAGTTTTCTCCTAACATTAATTTATGCTCACTCTGCCTGATCTTGTGACTCTTTAATACTTTTACAGTATCATCATTAAGAGGAATTTTTCTAATTGATGAGTCAGTTTTTGGAACAATCAGCTCATAACCAATATTATTTTTATATAGCTGCTGCTCTTTTACCTCTAAATATTGTTTTTTCAGATTGACGTTTCTCCATCTTAGGCCAAATACTTCGCCCCTCCTTAATCCTGTGTTTAAAGCTAAACAAAAGATTGGGTAATACTTGTGGCCATTAACTATACTCAAGAACTTAAAGACTTCTTTTGCGGTCCATATATTTAAATTTTTATTTGTGATGCTTGTCCTACTTTTCTTTTTAGATGGAAGCTCGACTCCATTGGCAGGGTTTTTAATAATAAGCTCTTCCTTGACTGCCTGATCTAATGATATTTTAATCAAACTGTGAATTAACTTGATTGTCTTTAAAGCTAACCCGCCTGGTCTTTTTAAATTACCCGACTCATGCTTTTCATTAATAACATTCTGCAAAGTTCTAATATCTAAATCTTTTAACTTGATCTGTCCTATCTCTGGTTTGATATGGTTTTTATAAAGTTTCATGTAACCATCATAGGTATTGAATGATAGTTTGTTTTTCCGGCCCTCAATCCAAATATCATACCATTCAGCATAAGGCATTTCAGCTGGCTCGATATATGTTCCAGTAAATACTTTATGTTTAATATTTGTCATTTCGCGGGCCACTTCTTTTCTAGTATCACCGTAAATAGTTTTTCTTCTCTGCTTGCCGGTTTTGGGATCTGTCCCGACCGTTACTTGCCCGCACCATCTGTCATCTTTCCTTTTGTAAATAGTTCCTTCTCCATTACCCCGGGCCATCTAATCATCTCCTTTTCTATGCTTGCAATTCAAATTTTTCTTCTTCTTCTAAAGAGTTAAGTGCTTCTAATAATTTTAGTTTTGCGTCAATAAGAGGAATTAAAACATTAGCATCTGAATCACCTTTATAAAAAACAGTCGGGTATTTGGTGACTGTTCTTGCCATTACAAACAAATGCATCATTTCATCTTTGGATAAATCAATTTTCATTATTATTGCCTCCATTTATTTAGTTGAGTTTCAACCATATTAATTAGACTTTTTAGCAATAGTTTTCAAAATATTCCTGACTACCCTGGACCGGCTACCTTCTTCTAATGAATTAATCCACTTGATTAAACCATCATCTTTACCCTCTCTTAATCTGATAGTAAATTTCATTAAATCCCTCCTGACACTTCTATAAATTCTTTATATGGCAAATTTTTATCTCTATAAATTCTTACTGCATTTTTTCTCTCTTCCCAGTTTTCATAATGCTCTAATCTAATTGAGTAATCTGTGTTATTTGTCATTAGCTTTATTTCATCATGATTATAGATCATTGTCACCCTGTCAATCGACTGTGACGTTCTCACGCCGCCCCTGACTGTTTCTATCCACTTCCGCCCCTCTGTATTGACGATTGCTTCTAATGCGCTTTTTAATCCTTTTACAAGCATCTAATTCCCTCCTTATTTAAAGTCGGTCAATGTCTTACTAATATAATTAAAAAAATAATTATATTAGCCTCTTGATTTTTTTTGGTATCTTATTAATTGATCTGTTCGGGTTTTTCTATATCCCAGAATTTAAACAGATATATTCTCCTATTAAATTATAAATTTTCATATTCGCACCTCATTTGCTAGATCGCTTTCCTCATGCACGCCGTAATACCAAGCCAAAAACGCGTCACGCTGACAAACCCATTTACCTCCAATCTTCTTACCCGGAATTTCACCCCTGCCTAGCATTAAGTAAATTTGAGTAATGTGAAAAGGTAATAATTCCGCCAAATCATCTGCTCCAAGTGCAAAAGGTAAATCATTGCGATTTTCCCTTATTAATTCAAGTAAAACCTCTTTTACTGTCAAATTTAAAGTCTTGTTGTCCATTTCGCAACTCCTTTTTAACTAATTTGTAGTTAAACTAACTATAATGTTAATTTACTAACTTTATTATAATAATAATACTAGCTTTTGTCAATACCTTTTAGTAATTTTATTAACTATATAGTTTGATTATTTACTATAAGTTTAGTATAATAAATATATATTAGGTACTAGGAGGACATTATATGACTATTAAATACGAAATAAAAGCTAAAATTGTCTCTAAGGGGTGGACAATTAAAGATGTAGCCGCCGAACTAGAAAAAAAATATAATTCTAACTACTCCCCTGAAAATCTTAGCAATAAATTAAGAAGAGGTACAATTAAATATAAAGAAGTTAAAGATATTGCTGAAATTATTGGCTATAAAATAGAATGGCTCAAAAAGTGATTACATAAATCTCTTACCTGGCGGGTGGGAGATTTTTTTATATCTTAATGTATATAGGTGGGTGCTTAATACCTGTCTATTTGTTTTATTAATCAATCCACCAAAGTGATTACGCTTTGGTTTGGGTTATTATTAATATCTCTTTCAGCCTACTAAACAGGTATATTACAAACAAACCTCTCTAGCTTATTCATAAATAATTTATACAATTTTATAGGTTTTTATAGGTGCTTACGGCTTTATTAAACCCTTTACTTCTCTGATAAAAACTCAAATCATCAATAATTTTTTCAACACCTAAAATTCTTGAATTATTAAATTTTGTTCTAATTGAATCTAGAGTTCTGATTGCTTTTTTCTTTTCTGACCTGGTTAACTTTCTTTCATTATTTATTTTTAAATAGATTTTAATGATTTTTAATAACTCCGGGTCTAATCTATTCAATACTTCTGTGACAACTTGTTTGAATTCTACATAGTATTCATAATTAATTTTCTGATTGTGTTTAAGATCTACTAGGTGTGCAGCAGTATTCCCAGTTGGATCACCTATTTTATTTTTTTGACCCCGGAAGTGATTGAAATCAACCCCAGATAGTGTTATATAATAATCTTCGGGCCATTCGCTCTGATATTTTTCTTTTAAACGCTTTATTTTGTTATCCAATTCCCCATATATAAGTTTCTTAATGTAATAAATAAAAGTATCCTCTCTCATTAAACCCCTCCAATCAAAGGGAAGCAGGATACTTACGAAAGCACCCTACTAAACCTGGAAACTATTAGCCTTTATTCTCTTTACTATCAGCAAGCCAATCGTTAAAGACTTCAATTAGCTTGTTTAATACTTCTGGTTGTTTAACTAGCCTATGCTTTCGTAAATTCAAACCGTGCTTAATATAACTATTCCCTTCATCATCATTCCCAAATAAAGCAATTTGTAAGGCCCCGTGCTTCTTATATACTTTAAGGTTTATATTATCTTTACTCACTATTTCCGGTTCTTCTACTTTCCAGTAAGGTTTATTATTACTTTCCGACATCTTTGCCACCCCTGTTAGTTTTGATTTAAAAGAATATCTTATCAAATAGTTCCTTTCCTTCATTAACCATTTTTTAATAACCTTGCTTAGAAAAATGTTTCTGTTTTTCCTTTCTTCCTGATCTCTTCTGATTTTTCTTTCATTTCCAGGCCTCTTATTTTTTAAGTAACCAGAGAATTTAATCATTTTACTACTTCCCTGGTTACTTTTAACTTATTTCCTTTCGTTGCTTTTCAAATCTTGAATTATCCTAATTCCATGCAATAAATTTTTTCTTCTAAGGTTATATTTCATTTTTTCCCCGTCCGCCTTTTTTAATATAAGTTTTGCAGTAGATCTATCAAATAAACAGGCCAATTCCTCTGCGGCCTCTCTATTCAGTTTATAAAGTTCTCTTTTGTTTAAATTTACATCAAATATAATTTTATTATCTGGGCCAGGGAAGTAAACCAGATCTAGGAGATTATCAATTTTATTTCTTATCGCCTTTTATTCTACAGTTTTATAAAACAGTAAATTTACACCGTAATAATCGAATTCTTTCATATTTCAAACCTCATAATCTACATTTCTGGAATGACTGGTTCTTCCTCGTGTTCAGATGGTCTGAGCCCTAAATCTTTGAGAATTTTAATCATATGTGATGAAACTCTGATAAATTCAGGTATTGAATCATTTTTCTTGTAACCGAAACTTGTTTCAGAGTTCTGCCATTTAATCGCAACGCCTCTTTCCTCAATATCTACAGCAAGTTTATTTTTCATTCTGTAACACTTAATATAATCATCTATCAAATCGGTATAGTATTCATTGTCGACCTCTTTTTCCTCCAGCTGCTTAATTAAGTCATTTCTGATTAATTTTTCTTTATCCATTTTTTACCTCCTTTTGGGTTGCCCCCCTCTTATGAAGTTAATATTTCGGAATATTTCTTTTGTCGTATCCTCTCACCGATATCCTAATATCTCAGAACTTTCCCGATTTATTGACCCGGGGGTCTATTATCCCTGTCATAACAAGCTTTGTAAATCTTTACCAACGCTCTGGTGTGATTGGTTCCTTTTTATTTCTTCTAAACTTTCTGCCTTTATCGTGTACTAAATTATGATGTCTATTGCAGATTGTAATTAAATTTTCATTATCAAGTGCCCTGGCTTGATTGTCCTCCAGTTCCTCAATGTGATGTACCTGCAAGCATTGATTGCTGAATTTACCCTCTGCTTTACAATATTGGCACTCGTGATGATCCCTTTCTAATATCTCCTGTCGCTTCTTCTTCCAGGCTGTCGAATTGTAAAATTTATGTGGATCATCTGCAATTAGTTCTTTTACTCTCTCAGTCTTAATGGTTGTCACCTCGAATTAAAAGGCAGGAATTTCACCTGCCCTGTTTCCTTTATAACCCTATCTCCTCAAATAGATTGTCAGCATCATCAATAAACTTTTCAGAGTCTATCAGTTCAGCCCTCAATTCCTCAACTGCCTTGTGCATCTCCTTTATCTTTTCTTTTGAGTATCTGAACCCTTTGTTGTTTAAAGCTCTCTGCTGAGCCTTCTCATCAATTGGGAAATGTTTAAAAGCTGGAGCTCTCAAGATATTCTCATCGGTTCGGAATGGGTCAGAATAAAACTCTTTATAGTATCTAACTCTTGGATCTCTATTTAAAGGATAAGGGAAGCTATAAATCCTTTTAATCTTTTGAGCCTCTGCTCTAATCTCATAAAATTCCTTTTTCTTCTCGTCTATTTTCTCAACTATTTTTTTGCTTTTCTCAGCGATTATGTCCTTTTCTTTTTTATCCTGACTGTAATCAGCATAAGCAAAGTTATTATAAATTATTTGGCGGCCTGCCTGTAAAATCTGAACCTGTAATTTCAGGACCTCCAATTTTTCAAATGGAAGCAGCAACTCTAATTTATCATTTCTTTCCTTAAGTCTTTTCAGCTTTGGTGTAGTCTTCTCGATAAATTCCCTTGCCTCGTCTGCTCTCTTTTTGGCTAAACTTAAAGCCTCAACCTTTGGCTGTCCTTCTGCAATCGGATCATCTACATCACCAATATCTTCAAAGCCTTCACTACTAAACGCCGTCTTTAATCTATCTAACATTATTAATTACCTCCATTATTTTATTTTCTTGCTTATCTAACGTCGCTACAAAAAACTTACGATTATTTTTTTATATTATTTTCTGAACTTCCCCCGCCTTTAAATATTTTTTTCTTTTCTGCAACTAACTTTCCTCAGTTTCTCTTCAATCTCTTTAAGCTCACCCCCTTTGTCCTCCTGTAATTCCTTATCAAAATACTGCTTTGAAGTTTCAAGTTCTTCAAGTATCTCTTCATCTATTACAGGCGAATACTCCTTAAACTCACCATCATAAATAGTTCTAGCTTTATTGTTTTTCTCAATTAAAGTTCTCAAGTGATGAATCTGCTTTTTGATTAAATCTCCCACCATTTGCATTCTTCCCTGTCTGGCTATTTCCAGCCTGGCCTTCTGTGCCTGTTCTTCTAAATCTTTCTTTTTAGTTTTGAGCTCACTTATTTTCATAATAGAACCTCGCTCCTCTTTATTTTATTTATACATTCAGAAAATCTTTTTCTTCTAACAACTTAGACCTTAAATCCTGAATTGCATTGTCTCTCTTTCTTATCTCTTTCTCCGAATACCTGTTACCAGTTTTGTTTAAAGATTTTTTGAGCTCCTCTTCATCTATAGGGAAATACTTAAATGCTGGCTTTTTATACACTCTTTTATTTATCCTAAAATCTCCTGTAAATTCCTCGTAAGGTTTTACTCGTGGATCGCTTATTAACGAATATGGGAAGTTGTATTCTATTGTCAATTTATTAGCTTCAAGTTTGATGTTATAGTATTCTCTTTTTTTCTCATCTATTTTATTGCTTATCTTCTTAAATTTTACTCCTATAACCTGGGCTGCAGCTGCCCCTTCTTTATCTTCCTTAACCGCATAATCGCCGTAAATAATTGACCGCCTGGCCTCTAATATCTGAATCTCTTTTTCTAATGCCTGCAACTTTTCAAAGGGTAACAATAATTCCAGAGTGTCATTTCTTTCCTTCAACTTTTTCAATACTGGTCTAATTGCTTTAATATGAGCTTCAGCTTCTTGTGCCCTTCTTTTGGCAGTTCTTAATGCTTCCCTTCTGTGTTTCTCTTTTTTTCTTTTAGTTTCTTCTGGATTCCAATCTGCTATTAACATTATCTTCTACCTCCGTTTAATTTGGTTAATATATTTTCTTTTCTAGAACTATCTCCGTACTTTTTCATCAACTTATTAATCAGCTTTTCTTGCTTTCTGGATCTGTCCAGTAAAACCGTCTGCCCGAAATTATTATTTTTGAATTCGGAAGTCCTGGACCCTTGAGAATTGCTGAAAAAGCCTTTAATCTTGTTCTCAATCTCGGAATCATCTTCACCCTTTTTGTCAATGATTTTAGTGCAGAACCCCTTATCTTTTGCTGTCTGAGCTGTCATAAACTTATCTTCCTCAAGTAATTCTCTGAGTTCTTTTTCAGTACCATTAAACATATCTTTATAGTTTTCAACCAGACTCTTGTCCAATTCTATAAGTTGTTTTAAAGCCTCCTCCAATGCTTTTTTATCACCATAAACTAACATTCTGACGTTGTGGATTAATAAACTAGTGTTTTTATACATCTCTCTTTTCTTCCCGGCCAGAAAGATAATTGAGCCTGCGGAAGCAGCTGTGCCTATTACCCTGGTTGTTACCTCTGCAGAATGTCCTTTAAGTAAATTTGCTATTGCTGATCCGGCGAAAAATGAACCTCCAGTAGTTGAAATCCTAACTAATATTTTACTGGTGTCTATGTCCTCAATTTCTTTTCTAACTTCACTTAAGGCTATAATGTCCTTGTTTTCGCTTCCCTCTGGCCTGTTTTCCCTGACTGCTCCAAATAGATTGATTACTGTTGTATCCTCATCTTTTGTGCTGTTAAATACTTCAAATAAACCATTACTATTGCTGTATTTCTTCTCAAAACTATTTAATAAATTATCTTTCAATTTTTCTCAACCCCTTATAAAAAATTAGTTTCCATTTCTAACATAAGTCTTTCTAAATCATCAAGTTTATTAAATAATCTTCTTGGTTGATTCATTTCTTTCAACAAGCCATCAATATAATTTATTCCTTCCTGATCTTCAAGCGGATCCAGCTGGTCTTTAATTTCCTTTAATGACTGACTGACTAATTCAATTTGCATAATTAACAATTCATCATAATTCTTTTGCTCTACTGTTCGGGTAAACATATATCATCACCTCACTTTAAATAATCTCTTAGCCAGTAATAGAAACAATAATATATAAAATTGCCAGCTGATTTAGGATCAATAAATATAGTGTCTAACTTATATCTGTGTTTGAATGAATGTAGGGTTCCTATAAAGGATTTTGGATTATAGCCTGTCCTATAATTATGATTAATAATGTCTCTATAACCCTGTTCATTCTCGATTAATAAAATAAGTTTGCCTCCATTGGATCTAATCAGTTCATTTTCAAACCGGGTTCTTTCATGTGTAAAGTTGTTACTTAATTCATCAAGATTTGCTTTTCTCTCAATGCTAATCTGATCATTGAAATAAATATCTCTCATTATTCCCAGTTCTGGATTAGCCGGCAACATAAAGGAATAATCTCCGAAATCAAGTTTTTTATTTTTGTGTTCAACTCCTTTTCGCTTGAAATAGTTAATGATATGATCGTTGGCCTTTTCCCTGGTATCAATTAATATCTTTAAGCTATTAAGTAATTTTTTCTTTTCATTGCTGGTATATCTGTATTTTAAAGGCTGCATTAGCCCATAACCTCCATTCTACAGTAATTTAATGCTTCACCTCTTGTATGGCTTTCATATGTTGTAATTTCCACTTTAATAGAAACTCATAATTCTTATGGCCCAATCCAAACGCTTTCATTATTAAGTTATCAATTTTTTTTATTTGGTTTATGCGCTGTACTTCTGATAAAATAATCATTAATAAATCACCTCTTTAAGTCCTGGTTAGCCCAGATACTATTTATTTTTTAAGTAATGTGTTTTACCTCTAGTCTCATAATTATAATAATCCTGAAAATATACTATTTCAGGATACCAAACCAATGAAACGACTCCTGTTTTACCCTCTCGTTGTTTAGCAATAATAAACTCTGCGTCACGCTGTATTAATGGCTCATCATTGCCATCCGCCTTGCTTTTATAATACTGCGGTCTATGAACAAATAATACATTATCGGCCTTTTCCTCAATTTCTCCAGAATCTCGAAGATCACTTAATTGCGGTCTTTTGTTCCCTCTATTCTTAAAATCTCTATTAATCTGATGTAATAACATTATGTGGCAATCAAGTTCATTTGCTAAACTTCTCAACTCCCTAACGGCTTCGGCGATTCCTTTATCCCATCGCCCTCCTTTTGATTCGGTTTTAACCTCAGTCAGATAATCAATAATTATTAAGCCCAGGTCATTGTTAAATAAGTTATCTGTTTTCCTCGCAATTGATTTTATTTCCTTAACAGTCAAACCGCGGCTATCAGTTATTTTTAAGGGCTTTTCGTGGATCCAATTTCTTGCAATCTCAATGCTGTCTTTTTGCTTATCAGTTACTGGTTTTTTGCCTTCTTTTTTAGTATTGTAAAAATCATCTGACGCCACTTTTGATTTTTGAATTAATATCCGGTCCAACAGTTTAACTCTATCCATTTCAAGTGAAACAAATAAGGTCGGTGTATTTGAAGTGGTTAAGATTGAACTTAACAATATGAGCGACATTGCAGTTTTGCCCATCGAAGGCCGTCCAGCTAATATAGAAAGGTGTTTTTTAGAAAGGCCTCCACTTAACATTCCATCAATAGATTTAATGCCTGTCCTAATTTTTTCTACAGTTTTACCTTCCTGTCGTTCACTAAATCTTTCAAGTGATTCCATTGCGACTTCTTCAACATCAAATATTATGTTTTTTTCAATGTTTTTGCTGGTTACAGAAAATATTTCATCTTGAATGTTAGATTTAATAATGTCAGTTTCTAAATCAGGATTAGTCAAATGATCATGTGATATCTTTAATGAATTTTTAATCATTCTTTTTATTTTATATTGATTTAATTCACGTACCACATTCTTTATTTCCATTGGAATAATAAAATCTGTATTAAGTAATTCTTCTGTAATTGATTTGCCAAATTGATTTTCTGAATAAAGGAGAATTTTAGTTATTGAAATTTTGCCGGTATCCAAAAATTGTTTTTGCATTTCATTAAATATTTTCCTATGAACTTCTTTTATAAAACAACTGCTATCTATTTCGTCTATTACATCCACAATTAATTCAGGATTACTTAGAACCATATTTATAAAACCTTTTTCCAACTCATGGTTATAGAAAATACTATCCATACCTTTTCGCCCTCTCAAATTGTTTTTCTAATCTTTGCTGTTTATCATCTTCGCCATTCTCTTTATGCTGATTAAATTCATTATCTAAATAATCTTTCCAATAATCATCAGGGCCAAAAAAAGTTTTCATGTGTTTTGTGTATTCAACATCAGTATTATTTTTCTTAATCTCTTTAAAATAATTACTTACTGTCAATAATAGCTGGTCATTACCTACACCTTTTCTCCTTAAAGCAGTCCATTTGCGCCAACCAGCTTTTTTATTTGATTTACTTTCTGGATAGGCAGACCAAATTATTTCAAATTCTTCTGGATAATCATAGCGACCATTATCAAGCTTATTAATTGAAAATTTATCCCCTGCCTGGTCAGATTTATCTGACGGTTTATTACCGTTTTTCTTTTCTTTACTTTCCTTTACTTTACTGGCATTGCCATCGCTATGCGTTCGCATTACGTTCGCATTGCCTTTGCTCTCCTTTTGCTTTTCGCTTGAACCACTGTCATTATTCCAACGAGCATTTGCTGCTTTTCTGGCTGCTGATTTTCTTTTTTCGTACTTTTCCATGCGCTCCAAAAAGCTTTTTGAGTATATCTTCCCGTTCTCTTCAATAAAAAGCCCATATTCTAAGCAATCATTAAAAAATTGTTCCATAAAATCAGGCCTCACATTAAACTTCATTGATAGTTTTTTATATAATCTGTTTCCGTTTTCGAGCATGTAATCAGATTGATTTCTCATTAACTCAAGTATAGCCCAAAACAATCCATAGCCTTCCCAACCATAATCCGCCCTTAAATCAAGTATTTTTTCATCATCTTGTGCGTTTGCATCGTGTGAAAAATAATATGCGTCTTTTCCCATTCATGGCACGCCTCCTCTCCAACAAAAATGTGTGCATTTCTACTCAAATGATTCCAGCGATTTAGCTTTGATCCAATTCAGTAAACCTTGTCTTGGAATATGATAGGTTCCACCAATTTGTATTGAAGGAAAATCATTTATTTTTACAAGTTGGTATGCCTTATTTACATTTATACCTAAAAACTCAGCCAAATCTTTAACTTTTAATAGCATTGGCAAATCATCTGGACTCTTGTATTTCTGATATTTTTTAGCAGTTTGCATTTATATTTCACCTCTATTTTAATGATTTATAATTTTAATATTTTTTTGCTAATTCATTAAGTCTCTTTGTGATCTGGAAATAAATACTTTTCCTTAACATCCAGTGCTTCAGATAATCGTTTTCTCCACCCTGGAAAAGGTTTGCGTTTTTCTCTTTCTATTTGAGAAATATCATTCGGGTATATGTCTGTCATTTTTGATAAGTCCAGCTGAGTTAAATTTCTTTCTTTTCTTACCTTTTTAACTCTATTCAATTTATACACCTCCATTAAATGTTACTGTACTCCTTCTATCAGATGATAATCGTTAGCCCCACTATCTCGAGGCAGTACCTTCCCAGCCGCTCTAACGGGTACCAATCGGCAGTTTTTTTGATTATACTGCTGTTATTCCTCTAACCAGCAGTAGATAATATTGGATTTGTGTTTACTCTATGTTTATAGTACAATATATTATAAGAGTTAAAAAGTCGTTTTGCCTCGTAATTAATAAGTAAAAAAAGGAAGTGAATAAAATATGATTGATAATCAACAAATTGCCAATATTATAGAAGGTGATACCTACATTTACTTAAATAAACTTGCAGTCAGTGTTAATACTCGGTATAGACACTATTCCTTTTCTGAAATTAAAAATGGTAATACATTAAAAGAATCACTTGAAAAAATTTATTACAAGAATAGTTACAAATTATCAGATGAAGTTATTATTAGTGAAGCTATATATATAGATAATAAATTAAATAAAGATGGGCAATTTAAGAATTTAGATTATATCAAAAACCTAAAAAAATATAACCCGTTTATAAATGAAAATGTCTTTATTGATCTTTATTATGTAGATGTAAATAATAAACAGTCAATATTAAATTTCATTAATAAATATGGTCTTTTGGGATCTGATTACAAATTTAAATCTGATTATTATATTAAAAACTTTGCCAACCCGAAAACACTATTTTCAGGTAACTATATGATTAAACCAATCATTGAGGATTATTCAGTTATAAAAGAAAATATTAAAATATTTAAAGCAACCGTTAACCTCTGGCATGGATTAAAGGTTGATAATATTAATGAAAAACATTTAAACGGATTATTAGACTACTTAACTAGAGATATTGAAGAAAATTTTAATTATTTTGAAGAGGTCCCAGCTAATAAAAATGTAATTGCTAAAACAATGATACAATCCGTATATGATGAAGCCTTAAAACCAATATCACCTATTCTGCGGCCTTCTGAAGATGGCTATAAGGCTGGATATACTTCTTCTACATTGTTGGGAGTTATTTATTTTCAATTATATAAAATTATTCTTAATCAAAAACAATTATATAAATGTAAATACTGTGGTAAACTTAATTCCCCAAATACAAAAAATCGTTCTGATGAATATTGTAAACCTCAAGAGGGCATAGAAGGACATTCAAAATGTAATAATGATTACAATAATATGATAAAAAAATATAGGCCAATAATCCTTAATAATAAACTAGATTCAGATAGCATAAAGGAATTAAGCAAAAACATAGAATGGACTGATTATGAAGGTAATACAAGACGTGGAAGGCCATTTAAAGAGGTATTGCAATGGTTAAAGAATTATACTGCTAGAAGTGAAAAAAATAAAAAAATGCTAGAAGAATATAAAGATGACCATCCCAATATATTTAAATGAAAAATTATTGAGATCTCTACAACCGGGCAATAATCTCCTTTAATTGTATTAACCTTTTTGTCTATGCTGTCGCTATTTCTTATCTATATTTTAAACTCGCCTCTCCCTAAAATTAGATATAAAATCGGCTATAAACTGACTATAATATGCAGATTGTAGGGTAATAGCTGCTCACCTTTGAGGTGACTAGCTTACCGACAGGTATAAAATCGCAAAATACTACCGTATATTAATAATCATATTTATTATTTAGCCGGCAAAGATTTTAAAAGCCATCTTAATAATGTTCAGATGCCTATCAGCAAATTCACTTCTCAATTGTACCTCTGGACCGAACGCAGAGCCAATAGACATTATTCATTGTTGCTTATTTGCTCGTTCCACTGCGAAACTAGTGACTCCTGTATTGGATTCGATTTCATCAAAATTATGGAGAACTGCTCTTCCAACTGTTGGACAACCAAAATAAGGCCTTGTAAAAATTTGTTTAAAAATTTAACTGAATATCATTTTGATACTTAGCTTTAATTATGTAATTTTATCTTTTTTAAAAAAATAAAAGCCCTGGCCTTTACACCAGGGCTTGTGTTATAATTATGTTAGGTTGAGTCAGCAGTTAACCGCTTTGCGGTTTTCTTGCTGGCTTTTTTTAATTTCTTCAAACCATAAATTCATCATTTTTTCAGCCTCGCCATCAGACAATTCTTCATTTATCAATACTAAATCAACCGGATTTGCGTACTTGTTAATGTGAATATGAATTGTTTTTTCTGACATTTCAACTTTATTGACCACCATTAGCCACTCACACCCTGTGGCTTCCTCTTCGCTTATCTCTTTTCGGCTTTCTACATCAATGTATTTAAGCATTCTTTCCCTCCTTTATAACTCTCTCGTGTATCTTCTCAAAAATAGCATATGCTCTCTCCCAGCGTTCCTGATCTTCAGGTTTCAAATCTTCGTGTTTCACTTAATCGCCTCCTGTTTGTTTTAATTTTTAACAATTAAATCATTCCTATACTGATTTTCGTTCATTCCATGAATTCTTCTGTTTATGCATTAACCGCATTTGTTTCAGATGGGCTCTGAGGGTGAGGTACCTCACTTATAGTAACCCACCCTTGTTTGAGCCTGGTAGATTATTTAATCATCTTCTTTCATATATCTGATTAATTCACTTTTGAGTATTTTATAACCTCTACCAATTTTCTTTGAATCTATCTTTCCTTCATCAATTAGTTTTAAAATCGTTCGGGTATCTTTCACTTTTAGAAATTCGGCCGCTTCTTTCGTTGTCAATACTTCATCGTCTAGCTTATCGGACAATCAGATCCCTCCTTATTTTTATCGTTAAATATAGTATATAACATACTTTAAATATATGCAAGTAATATTTTTAAATACATTGAATATACATTGAGTAACAATGAAAAAGGGTCTAGATTTAATCTATAACTCGGGAAAGCAAGGAAATATTTCATGCAAACTCTGCGAGCGCTTGTTTAAGGAAGCAAAAAAGGAACTACGTCAATAATATTGATGTAGTTAACAAATTTGCTCCGCATCTTTATATCTGGACCGAAAGGAGGAATGTAAAAAAATGAGTAAGATGATAAGTTTTAGTGTTCGGCAGGATTTTAAAGATTGGCTGGATTGGGTTGTTACTGGGTTAAACACTTCCAGGAGTGAGTTTATTCGCGAAGCAATACAGGAAAAAATTAAAAGAGAAGAACGTATAGAAATATTCGAATAAAGGAAAGGGTGTTAAATGTGCATGATAATATTATTGAAATACTTTTAAGGGCTGATGAGTTTTACACGGTGCTGTGCGAAAAATACTATAAAGATGAAAAAATTAAAAAGCTAGAAAATAAATTGTTAGTTCAAGTCGATGACGAGGGCGACGTTTGGGACTTTGGAAATCGCACTCTTGAATATGGTTATAAAGAAGGATTCGAAGATGCCATAAGATTTGTTTTAGAATTAACGCCAGAAAAAGAAAAAAGCCAGCTGCTAGAAAAACAGCTGACTCGTGTAGAAAAATAGTATATCATATTAAGCCTTTGGGGATCAAACTTCAGGGGCTTAATAAATCTTATTAAGTTTTTTGCTTAATATTAATAAATCTTAATAACTCATTTTTTGTTTCCTTTTGTTCAATAGCAGTAAAATAGCAGTAAAATGCATTTTATTTTTTTAAGTAAGTTGGACAAACCCTGTCATGACAATAATTAACAAATACAAAAATAAAGGGGCCAGATAGCATATACCTGCCCCATTAATAATATATTTTAATATAATTAACATCTAATTTATTCTAGTTTTTATTTTGTAGTTCCGCTGAAGTTTGAAATACACTTTGTAAGTTATTGGCTGTCAAAGAAAGCGATTCAAAAATATTACTTGCCCTATTAACCTCATTTTCAAATAAATTAAAATACGAAGAAAAAGTATTACCACTACTCATAATCAAAAGAATTAAGATTAAAAATAAAATAAAACTCATTCCATTTACATCTTCACTCTGTTCAGTTGGTAGTATTCTTTCTTGGTCATTTTCTTTTTCTTCCAAACCAAATACACCTCCATTTTTTAATATTTATTATATTTTACGTAACCACTCTACTTATGTTACTAAGATTTATAATTAACAGTTTAATTTAAAACTCATATATTATTAATAATACTTAAAGTGAGGTGTAATTGTGAATAATAATAAAAACTCAGAAACCAAGGAAAAATACAATCCTTATCAACTATTTTTAATCTTAATCTTACTAATACTCTCTGAAAATGCATTGCAAATACTTATTAGCAGTTTTTCAATGGGCAATAATAAAAAAAAGAAAGATTAATAGGAGGATTAGTATGGATAAACATGATCTAGTCAATATGATCAATTCTATGGTCAAAGAAAATGAATACAACTTTAGTAATAATGAACTTTTCAGCATGGTCAGTATAATCGCCCTTATGCAAATCATCAATACTTTTCAAGAAGAAAATATTACACCAAATATTAAACCAGAAAATAATAATAATGGAATTAATCCAAATATGCTAAATCAACTTACTTCTTTATTAGGCAATAACTCAGATAGTCTAATGAGTCTATTACCTTTACTTACAAATAATGGCGATTCAAATAATAATAATATAAATCCTGACCAACTACTATCTTTAGTTCAAAATCTACCTCTGGATAAAATCGCCAGCAATCTTCAAGGAAATAAATCTAAAACTCAAAACCAAAAAACAAATACTTCTAATGATAATGATAAAGATAATGATTCTAAAAATGAATTGCCAGCTAAAAAAAAAGCCTAGACTGGAGTAACATTAATATTTAACAGAAGAGATTATCTTCTGTTATTTTTTTTTGCAATAAACTTAGTTTCTATGGATATAATAAATCTTGAAAGGAGCTAAGATGAAACCAAAACTAAAAATAATGGTTTATGCATTAAGTAGTGTACCTCTAATTATGGTATTAGGAAACTCAATGTTAATTCCAGAATTTCCAGCAATTAAAAAGGCTCTCGAAATTAGTCAGTTCCAGGTTGGATTATTAATTACTATTTTTTCTGCTACCGCTGCTGTAGCTATTCCTTTCTTGGGTTATCTTTCTGACCGTTGGGGCAGAATCAAAATTATTGTCCCCTCTCTTATAATTTATGGTGCAGGCGGAATATTTTCTGGAGTAATTGCATATTTAGTTGAAGACCCTTTTAAATGGATTTTAGCTGGACGAGTTATCCAGGGATTTGGTGCTGCTGGTACAGCGCCTATCGCAATGGCATTTGTAGGTGATGTCTTTCAATCTGAAGAACGTAGTGAGGTATTAGGTATCATAGAGTCTGCAAATGGTTTAGGAAAAGTAATTAGTCCTATCTTAGGCTCAGCCATCGGTCTGATAAGTTGGACTGCCCTCTTTTTCTTTTATGGAATATTAACTATTCCTGCAGCAATTGCAGTTTACATAACTGCCCATACCATTGAGGAAAAACCTAAACCCCAAAAAAATTATCTTAAACAATTAGCCAAAGTTTTTTCTGAAAAAGGTGTTAAATTAGTAGCAGTTATATTAGCAGGTATGGTTGTCCTCTTTACATTATTTGGTCTTCTCTCATATTTTTCTGATTTACTAGTAAACAATTTTAAAACTGATGGTTTGAAAAAAGGTCTTATCATAGCCATTCCCATCCTAGCTATGTCTATTACTTCTTTTCTTAATGGAAGAATGCTAAAAAAATCAAACAAACATTATCGTTTAGTCATTCTCATAGGACTTGTCCTATTACCAATATCACTTGTTCTACTTAGCTTTACAAAAAATTTAGCTTTTTATCTATTATTATTTTCCTTTATTGGGATTGGCGCAGGACTTACTCTCCCGGCCGTTAATACACTTGTCACTGGAGCAGCTAGCCAAAAACAACGGGGAATTGTAACAGCAATTTACGGCAGTTCAAGATTCTTAGGAGTTGCCCTAGGTCCTCCTACCTTCTCTTTACTAGAAAATATTAGTTTAAAGGTTATGTATCTTGTCATTGCAGGTATAGCGACACTAGTTTTTGTAATTGGTATATTTTTTATTAAAGAAGAAGGACTTAAACCTGCTTCAAAATAGTTCTTTAATAAAATTAATAATCTCCAAAAAAATGGCCGCTAAAGCACCTGCCATTAATGGGCCGACAGGAATCCCGGCAAAAAATATTATTCCTGAAAGAGATCCAATCATAATAGCAATTATTATGATTGGATATTCTTTTAGTAATTCAAGACCAAATTGATTAAATTTAGTCGCTAGCAAACCTGCCATAAATGCAACCATTCCTTTTTCACTTAAAATTAAATTAAGAAATTCTTTTAAATTGGGTGGGTTTTCCAATAAAATCGCAAAAAGTGCCATCATTAAAAATATTAAGCCAACTTCAATACCATGATTAATCAAAAATTTTTCATAATTGTTTAAGCCGAGTTCTGCAAGGAGAAGCATTAATAATACAGCCACTATTATTACTCTTGATCGAGCCAAGAAACCCGCGAACATCATAAAAATCAGGAGGGCAAATTTTGCATTAATAATAATCCGCCTCCCCTCATTTATTTATGAATATTCTGAAAGTATCACCTCTCAAACCACATCTAAGCGATTCTAATGCATAAATATGATCTGGTCTGATATTACCAAGATTAACGTTGTTACCAAGATGTTTAATAAAATATACCTGTTGTCTTTTTAAAGGAGCTTCCCAGATTATTAAATCAAGCTTATCTTTAAATTTGTTAACAATCTCTGTAAAAGATTTATCCTCAACTTCACCTTGCTGGTCAAATAAGCTAATATTTTTACCAGATTCTCTAGCCTCAATAATAACTTTATCTGCTCCATTCTCAATATCAAAAATTATCAAATCAATCATCTCGTTTAGTGATAAGCTCTCTTCAGGATTTTTCTTGCCTACTTCTGTCAGCACTTCCAACCCGTATTCTTTTGCTAACTTAATAGATTTTCTTCTTTGCTCAACTGGAAGATCAATAGTACCGTTAGATATTTCCACAACAGAGATTCCAATTTTTTTACAAAAACGAAAATACTCCTTGCTTACTCCTTGAGCATGAGCAATCTCAAATAAAGTACCGCCCGCGTAAATTTTTATGCCATAACGGTCTGCCACTTTAATTTTATATTTCAATAACTTTTTTGGATAAAGTAACATGCTACCAAAGGCCAATTTAAGATAATCCATATAATTATGATTATTTTTTAATAAATTATGAAAAGATATTTCATCAAGACCTTTATCAATTACCATAGTTAATCCATTTGTACGCGGTTTTTTCCCTCTTCCTGCTAAAGGATATACAATCTTCATCTCATCAATAGAAAAACAATTATTAAACATAAAAAACCTCCTGCTCTGGTCACTCTTTCAATTAATTATATGTTACAGAGTAAACCAATTATGCAGAAGGTTTATATTTTTTTAGTTCAGTTAGCGAAAATTAATCTCTACTCTCCCAATCAGCCAAGAACTTTTCAATACCCTCATCTGTCTTGGGATGACTAACCATTTTTTTAAATACTCCATAAGGGACCGTAGCAATATCAGAGCCGGCTCTCGCAGCTGTTAATACGTGATGTGGATGTCTAATACTAGCTGCAATAATTTCAGTTTCAATACCAAAAATATCAAATATATCTGCAATATCTGCTACAAGTTCCATACCATCATGCCCAATATCATCCAATCTTCCAATAAATGGACTAACAAATGTTGCACCTGCCCTGGCAGCCAATAAAGCCTGATTAGTGGAAAAGACAAGCGTTACATTTGTTCTGATACCTTCAGCTGATAAGATATTTACCGCTGCTAATCCTGCTGGTGTCATTGGGATTTTCACTACAACGTTCTCAGCTATTGCAGCTAATTCACGTGCTTCTTCAACCATCTCTTCTGTTTTTAATCCCACAACTTCAGCACTAATTGGACCAGGAACTAAATCGGTTATTTCTTTAATAACATCTTCAAATTTAACGTTACCTTCTTTTGCTATGAGACTAGGATTGGTAGTTACCCCTGAAAGTATACCCCATTCATTAATTTTTCTAATTTCTTCCAAGTTAGCCGTATCAATAAAAAATTTCATATTTTCACTCTCCTCAATAAGTATAATTACCTTTTTAACCCATCTTTACCATAATTAGTGGATTGAAAACTACTTCACAACTCTATTATAATTAATACATACCTAAAACGCAACAAAAACATACTTAATTTAGAAAGGATGTAAATAATGTCGCCCTTATCCAGTAAGCGAGCCTATCTTGTCTATTTACTCGTGCTACTTATTTTAATACCATACTTACTGATTTCAGTTTCTCTACCAGTGCTTGCTGCTGAAGAAAATTCCGACGAGTCAAGTTGGATAAAAGGTATTTTAATGTTAGTAGTGACTTTTTTATTAAATAATTTTTTCAATAAAGAAACCGATACAGATAAACCACCGATTCCCCAACCAGAAATTGAAACAGAAAAAGAAGTACTCGGTTTTTATGTAAACTGGTTGACTGAAAGCGGAACTTCCTATCAAACTGTACAGGAAAACTGGCAATCCATCGATATGATAGCTCCTTTTTGGTACACGTTGACCCCAGAAGGTGAGTTAGAGAATCGTTATGGTGGACACCAATATGAAGCAATGAATCTAGCTCAAAATCGCCAAGTTGAAATTTTACCGCTTATTAATAATAGTCAAGCAAACAACCTTATGTTAGTAGATCCTACAATTAGGAAAAAGTCTATTAATAATATTGTTAAATTAGTTCAGGATTATCAATATGATGGTGTAAATATTGATTTTGAAATGCTGCCTGAATGGACCCGTGATGGATATACTAACTTTATTAAGGAACTTTCAGCAGAATTTGATAAAATTAATAAAAAATTAACAATTTCAGTATTTCCAAAAATCGATGTTCCTATCAGCCTACAAGGAGCTTATGACTATGGCGCCTTAGCACCTTATATTGATCGACTAGTTATTATGACTTATGATAATCACTGGTCAACTGGACCTGCTGGCCCAGTTGCGCCTTTGCAATGGGTAGAGAAAAATATCATTTATGCACTTGAATATCTACCACCTGAAAAAGTACTATTAGGAATTGCTAATTATGGTTATGATTGGGTAATTGGTGGAGAAGGTAGCGATCTTTCGGAAAAAGAAGCTACTCAACTTGCTAGTAAGTATAACGCAGAAATAAAATGGCATAATACTTACCAGGTACCATATTTTAATTACCAAGATGAAATTGGAAATAAGCATCAAGTCTGGTTTGAAAACAATTATAGTCTAGGTTTTAAGCTCGAACTGGTAAATAAATATAACCTTAAAGGAATAGGAATTTGGAGACTTGGAAATGGTTCTAAAGATTTCTGGAAAATAATAAATAAATTACTAGGTAAGACTAACTAAACCTGCCTTTAAAGCGAGAATGACAGCTTGAGTACGATCATTTACAGATAGTTTACGTAAAACACTACTAACATGGTTTTTGACAGTCTTTTCACTAATAAATAATTCTCCAGCAATCTGACGGTTACTCATACCCCTAGCTAATAACTGCAATACTTCATATTCGCGACCACTTAATTCTTCAATATCAAATTCTTTGTTTTGTTCAGTCTCTTGACTGCTCACTAAATCATCAGGAAAGACCTTATTCCCTTTCATAACTGAATTGATAGCCCGGTGTAATGCATCGGGCTTAATATCTTTTTGTACATATCCCTCAGCACCAGCTCTAGCAACCTCATATACATATTCTTCTTCATCATGAATAGTTAAAATTAATATTTTAATACCTGGACTTATTTCCTTAACTTTTTTGATAGCATCTATACCATTCATTCTTGGCATATTAAGATCTAGAAGTATCAAATCTGGAAAAATATCCCTCACTTTTTTTACAGTCTCTAAACCATCTGCTGCTTCACCTGCTACCTCAAGATCATCATAAAACTCTAATAATTTGGTTATTCCCTCTCTTACTAAATCATGATCATCAGCAATTAGTACTTTAGTTTTTTTCATCATTATCTACCACCTTCTTCATTAATTGGCAAAGTTATATTAATTTTTGTTCCACCACTTTTTGAAGATTCAATGTCAATTTTACCACCCAACAGAGCACAACGTTCTTGCATACTTATTAAACCAAAATTATTTTCATGATTAATATCATCTTTATTAAATCCTTTACCATTATCAAAGATATTTAAGTGTAATAAATTTTTACCAAACTTTAATCTAATGCCTCCCCTTGTGGCTTGCGAATGTTTGTATATATTATTCAAAGCTTCCTGGGTTAGTCTAAAGATTGTCACTTCATAAGTTGAAGCAAGCCGTCTTTGATTACCGATTATTTCCATGTTTATGGTTATATTTGTCTGCTGCTGATACTTATCTATGTACCGCTTCAGAGTTGGTAATAAGCCCAAATCATCCAGAGACATTGGTCTTAAATCATATATTATCTTTCTAACATCCTGCACACTACCTCTAATCATTGATTTAAGATTATGCAATTCAACAAGTGCTTTTTCTGAATCATAATCCATCATTTTCTCAACTACTTCAACCCTAAAAACTAGATTGGCTAATGATTGGGCCGGGCCATCATGAATTTCTCTAGCAACTCTTTTCCGCTCTTCTTCCTGAGCTTCAATTACTTTAACCATCATTAATTGTTTTTGTTTTAAATCATCATATTGGTCACTTAGACTGCTTAATTCACCAAGCAAATATTCATGCATGATACTAACTTTTGTGACCAAATTTTCTGCCATTTTAACAGTATCTTTTATTTTAATTATTCTTTGTTCTAATGTGTTACGCTGATTTTTTAATTGATCTTCCTTTTCCTGTAATACAGCAATTTCAATAGAACTATTTTCTGCTTCACTGTAAGCTTTTTTAATATCTTCTTCTGTAGAATTATAAAAATCACTACTAACATGCATCAATTTAATTCTTGCTTTACGATTGCGTTTTTCTAAACGATCAATTCGATTAATTAAATCATTAATTTCTTCATTAATATTTTCTAATTCTTTTCTTGTATTTTCTTCATCTTTTCGAGCAGCTTCCCCAATAGAAAAGATATCTTTTTTACTTTCTTCTAAAACATTTACAGTCTTATCTATTATCTTTTGCATAGAAAGTCCAGAAATATTTTTATCCATAATAACACTCCAAATAATAAAATCATCTTAATTTAGAAACTATTATTTACTTATTTCTACATGAAACCCCATAAACCTTTATTCATTATAACACATCTTTTTAAATATAAATATCATCTTTTAGTAACAAAAAAATAGCAGCCCCAAAGAAGAGGCCACTATTATTTAATTTCTATATTTTAATTTAAACTACTAGGCATTTCTTCTCCTTTCAATCCAGCTAAAATATTTTTAGCTGCTAGTTCAGCCAACTCACTCCGTGCCTGATAAGTTGAACTCCCTGTATGTGGAGTTAATACAACATTATCTAATTTTAATAATTCTGGAGTTATTGCAGGCTCATTTTCATAAACATCTAAACCTGCCGCTGCAATTTCTTTCTTTTGCAAAGCAGCAACTAACTCTTCCTCCTTGATTATTTTACCACGGCCAGTATTTACTAAAACAGCTGTTTTTTTCATTAATTCAAATTCGGCCTTGCCTAATAAAGAATAAGTTCCATCATTAAGTGGAGCATTTATTGTTATGAAATCCGCTTCCTGCAACAAATTTGGAATTTCTCTGAATTCAGCCCCCAGTTCGCTTTCTTGCTTAGCTGATAACGGATTTCTTTTGTTGTATAATATATTCATACCAAAACCTCTAGCTCTTTTACCAACCGCTTGCCCAATATGACCAAAACCAATAATACCAATTGTTTTGCCATAAACACTATGCCCCCTGAGAAGTTTAGGTCCCCAACCAGAAAATTTCCCTTGGCGTACATAATTATCAGATTCAACTATTCTCCTAGCTGCTGCAAGTAATAAAGACCAGGTTAAATCAGCTGTTGCTTCAGTTAAAACTCCCGGTCCATTGGCAACTTTAACATTATTCTCAGTGGCAGCCTGAACATCAATATTATTATATCCCACCGCATAATTGGCAATTACCTTTAATTCTGGGTGTGATTCAATAAACTCACGATCAATCTTATCACTTAATAAACAGATCAAACCAGCCGCTCCTTTACTCATCTCCATTAATTCTTGCTGAGAAAGATTTCTAGCATGGGGGTTGACCTTAACATCACATTCTTCTCTAAGAGAATGTAATCCACTTTCTGGAATCTCTCTAGTAATAAAAACTCTTTTTTTACCCATTATTTACACCTCACTATATTATTCAATCGGAATTAGACCCTCAATATGATCAATACCTAAACCTGGTTTTTCAGGTAATTTAATAATTGGTCCGTCGATTTCTATTCCTCCTTGGACTGGATCTTCAGCTAATAGACTTGGTGCATCAAGGTCAAACATCTCAATATTCATATGAGATGCTCCTAAATGTGCAGCAGCGGTCACAGATATTTTCGTTTCAAGCATACTACCAACCATACATTTTATTCCAGCTGCTTCCGCAATCGCATTAATCTGATTAGCCCGATAAAGACCTCCAGCCTTCATAAGCTTAATATTCATTAAATCACAAGCCCTCATCTTAATTAATCTAATTGCATTAGCTGGACTAAACAAACTCTCATCTGCCATAATTGGAGTTAGAACATTTTCCTTTACAAACTTTAGACCTGTTAAATCTCCAGCATAAACTGGTTGTTCAACTAACTGCAAATCTAACCCTTCATCTTCCATTAGTTTAATCATTGCTACAGCTTCTTTAGGTTGCCATCCTTGATTAGCATCAAGTCTGATGTTAATCTTACTATCAACAGCTTCCCGAACTGCTTTCACGCGTGCTAAATCCGCTTCTTTACCTTTACCTACTTTCATCTTTAAAGTTTGAAAGCCTTTGGCTACTGCAGATAAAGCATCCTGAACCATTTCTTCAGGAGTATTAACACTAATTGTCATATCACTTTCAATTAAATTACTATTACCACCTAATAGCCTAAAAAGTGGTATTCCGTAATGCCTTGCAAATAAGTCATATAAGGCTATATCTACTGCTGCCTTAGCACTACTATTTCCAATTGCAACCTGATTTAATTTTTGCAAAAGACTCTCAAGATTTTCTATCGCTTCCCCAATAAGAATTGGCTTAATTTTTTCGTTAATTATCCCCCTGATGCTAGGATTAATATCACCTGTAATTACCGCAGTAGGTGGTGCCTCGCCAAAACCTTGCAGACCATTTTCTCCCCGAAGGATTATGACGGTATCTTCAGCAGAATCTACCGTTCTTAAGGCTGTTTTAAAAGGTTTTGTTAATGGAACACTTAAATGATAAAGTTCAAGTTCTTTAATTTTCATCTTTTACCACCTTTAATTACTTATTTACTTAAACTGTCGCGCAACGGTAAAACTATCTAGATAACTTCTTTCCTTAGATCTCATCACAAAAGATTCAACATTCATCACAAAAACTGAATGTACAGACCTATTAATTAATTCACCTTTATGTTTTTCTGCATAACCTGCCCCTGCATGAATTACATAATGCTGTTCATCAACTTCTCCTAAATAAATAACCACATGACCTTTCATATAGATTGGATCACCTGGGTTTAATTGTTTCATAATCTTTTTTCTCTGCGAACTATTTCCCGTAAATTTAATTGTCTGACCTGCTGCTCCGTTTTCTTGTGGTTGCCCAGCATCGCGCGGTATATTTATACCAAATGTCCTATAGATGTCAAAAACAAACCTAGAACAATCTCTGCGACAGAACATACCACCCCAACCATAACGTTCACCTAACATTTTAAAAGCTTGTGTAAGTAAATTATGCTTAGTATATTTAAGCTGGCCAACCTTTACATCAGCCTGCCCAGCTAACAGAGAAATTGCAAAGCCAAGTTTTCCATTCTTTTTTCTTACTGGTATTTTAACCGGATAACATCCCGTTACACCTTGGGTCTGCAATTTACTACCAGAGACTGTATCTCTTGAATTTTTATTGGCAAGCGGTAATTGATCTCCCATTTGAAGAGTAATATTGCTCGTCTTTGCTGAAAACGGATTTGGTTCTGATTCTAACCAACTACCTGTTACTAATAATCTAGGATTTTCTTGAAGATAATCTGCAATAATAGACCTATTTTCAGCTATTGCTACATTTTCTGCTCTGACCCACCCAGGATAGTATTTACTCTGTATGTATAACCATTTTTTATCTTTGCTTTTATGTAAAACTACTACCTCCATACCACAAGAAAGGGCAGTTAACTGAAAAATATCAATGTCAGGTGATTCAGATTTCCTGGCAAATACTATATCTGTGGGGAAAGCCCGCAAATCAGTCCTAGCAACTAACAAAGCAAATTCTACTTCTATCTCTTTTTCAATATCTGTAAATGCAGCATTTTCTATTATCTGCTCTTTCATTATTTCAGAGATCTCTCTTCCATCTTTATCATAGCATTTCTCTTCTGGAAATTCATCTGCAGATGAATATTCTTGCATGGTTTCTTTTAATCTATTACAACTTATCTTATTAGGAAAATTATCTAAAACAAAATATTGATTTTCAAGACCAAGATTCTTCATGTTTATAGATGTTTGCCTATTCAATTGATCTATTTCAGTATAATTTAATATTTTTTGATTAGCATTTTTTGTTTTTGCTATCCAGTAAGCTGGATCTAACATCTGACTTTCTACACCAGGGATGGGTTTTAACCATGTAGACATTATTCGCCCTCCTCTGACAATGACTCCGGAATAATATGATTAGAAATTAAATCTTGATATGTCTCTCTTCTGATAATTAATTTAGCCTTATCTTCATCTACCAATACTACTGCTGGTCTAGGTATTCCATTATAATTACTGGCCATAGCAAATGTATATGCCCCTGTTGCTGGCACTACAATTAAATCGCCAGTTTTTAATTCTGGTAGTTCAATTTTTTCTATTAAAATATCGCCACTTTCGCAACATTTTCCTGCAATAGTAACTTCCTCTAAATTTTCTGTTCTCTTTTTTTGAGCGGGTAGCGCAATATATTTAGCATTGTAAAGAGCTGGTCTGGGATTATCAGTCATACCACCATTGATGGCAATATATTTTTTATTACCTGCAGTATCTTTTATTGAACCGACTGTATAAATAGTTGTACCAGCTGGTCCAATTATTGACCTACCAGGTTCAATTACTAATTTAGGTAAAGGATATTTTATTTTAGCTGCTTCTTTTTGTATTTTAACTGCAATTCTTTTTATTAAATCAGCTGGTTCAATTAATTTTTCCTCACCAGTATAGGCAATCCCAATACCACCACCTAAGTCTAATTCCTTAATAGTAATGCCGAGTTTTTCTCTAATTTCAAAGATAAAGCTAAAAATTATTTCAACCAATTGCTCATAAGCTACAGCAGAAAAAATTTGCGAGCCAATATGGGCATGTATACCTCGCAATTCTACCTTTTTACTTATTTGAATCTCTTTGATGAGTTTCATTGCTTTACCTTCAGCCAGGCTAGTTCCAAACTTACTATCTAGTTGACCAGTTTGAATATAATGATGTGTATGCGCTTCAATCCCTGGAGCAACTCTTAACAATGCCTGAACTGGTCTGTCATCTTTTTGCAACTGACGCTCAATCTCTCTAAGTTCAATTAAATTATCAATTACAAAACAATTGATTCCACTCTCTAAGGCAAGCTCAATCTCACTGGGTAATTTATTATTTCCATGAAAATATATTTTTTCAGCCGGAAAACCAGCTTCCCGGGCCAGAAACAACTCTCCTCCTGAAACAACATCAAGTCCCAATCCTTCTTGCTCAATTATTTTACATAAAGACATTGCTAAAAATGCTTTCCCTGCATACAAAATTTGACTTTCACCTGGGTAATTTTTTTTGATTGCCTGTAGATATGTTTGCATCTGTTCACGAATATAGTTTTCATCATAAATAATTAACGGAGTCCCATATTTTTCAGCCAGCTCTTTTACTGTCATTCTACCGATTAATAGTTGATCTTCATTGTTATATCTTAACTTATGCAAAGTCACATCTATTCCTCCAGAAATGTTAGAATTCTTTCATTTTAGGATCAAGTGCATCTCTAAGTCCATCGCCTAATAAATTAAAACCAAGTACTGTATATGCTATTGCCAGACCAGGAAATAACGAGTACCAGGGAGCAACCCTTAAATACTGAAGTCCATTATTTATTATAGAACCCCAACTGGGGGTAGGCTCCTGTGCACCCAGACCCAGAAAGCTCAAAGAGGCCTCTGACATAATAGAAGTTGCAATACCCATCGTAAATGAGATAATAATTGGTGCCATACAATTAGGCAAAATATGTTTATACATGATTTTAAAATCATTATTACCTAAAGCTCTAGCTGCGTCCACATAATCTCTTTCTCTATTGCGCATAAATTCACTTCTTACAATTCTAGCTGTCCTTGTCCACCAGACAACTCCAAGCGCAATAAAAACATTATAAAGACTAGGTCCAAGAGCAACCATAATAGCAATTGTAAAAAGCAGACTGGGAAAACTCATCACAATATCTACTATTCTCATAATAAACATATCCACTTTCCCACCATAATAGCCCGCAAGAGAACCCATAATCGTGCCTATTGTTAAGGAAATAACCTGTACAATTATCCCAACACTTAGAGAGATTCTAGAACCAAAAACAATCCTACTAAATAGATCACGACCATAATAATCAGTCCCTAACCAATGAGTCAGTGATGGTTCTTTTAAAACACTAAAAAGATCTATCTCATTTGGATCATAAGGGGCTATTAAAGGCGCAAATACGGCTACAGCAATAAATATAACAACCATTATTAACCCAATCATAGCAACTTTATTTCTTTTTAGTTTTTTCCAGGCATTTCGCCAAAGACTTTCTCCTCTTTTAATATTTACAACTTGGCTTTTTTTATCATTATTAAAAAACATTCGTATTCAACTCCTATGCTCAGTCATATTTAATTCTGGGATCAAGTGCTACATAGAGCATGTCAACCATTAAGTTAAATAAAACAAAAATCACTGCACCTACAAGTACTGAACCAGCAATAACCTGAAAATCCCTTTTTTGAATAGCCTCAACTACATAACGCCCAAAGCCAGGCCAGGCAAATATGCTTTCCGTCAAAACTGCACCATTAAGATAGGAAGCTAAATTTAATCCAATGACAGTTGAAACAGGTATTAATACGTTTTTTAAAGCATGTTTAAGCACAACTAATTTTTCTTTTACGCCTTTGGCTCGAGCAGTACGAATATAATCTTCTCTAATGACTTCTAACATGACTGATCTAGTATATCTAGCCAAAAAAGCCGCCGAACGGCTTCCCAGAGTAAAAGCTGGTAATATTAGATATTTAAGACTTCCATCACCCATCCCAGAAATTGGAAACCAGCCTAAAGTCATCGAAAAGAAAAATATTAAGACCATACCAAACCAGAAAATAGGAGTAGATATAAATAAAAGTGCAAAAGTCATAGCAGCATGATCAATCCAAGTATTTTGAAATACAGCAGAAATAATACCAATACTAACTCCCATTATTGTAGAAAATACAATAGCAGTAACCGCCAGGCGAGCTGTATTGGGTAATTTTTGGCTCAATGCTTCTGTGACAGGTAAATGGGTTAAATATGATTTACCCAAATCCCCTCTAATCGTTCTATTAAGATAACTAAATAATTGTACATACCAGGGGCGATTTAGTTTGAGTTGTTCCCTTAAACGTGCAATATTATCATCACTTGCGTGTTGCCCTAACATCGATAAAACCGGATCACCTGGAACAATATACATTAGAAAAAAAGTTAAAAGCATTACTCCTAATAAGACTGGAACAATTAGTAACAATCGTCTTATTAAATACTGGGTCATCTTCATCCTCCCTTACTACTATAAAATATATAAATTATTTTAAAAAAAGATGGTGTACTATAGATGAGTACACCATCTTAAAGAAGTCAGTTACTCAATTTATTTTAAATCTTGATCAATCCACCAAGTTACTAACTTATCAGCACTATACATTTGATGGTGAATTTCACCTTTTACCCATGGCTGTTTAATTGTTGTTGCAGAAGTATGATAAAGCCAGACAAATGGATCACCGGTATCTCTAACAAAATCAATTATTTGTTTAGAAATTTCTACTCTAGCCTCCACATTTGTTGTGCGTGCCATCTCCTCTAACATTTTATCAACAACGGGTTTATCAAATACAGGACCATCACTGCTATAAAGCGCTTTCAAGAAATTATATGGATCAGCATAATCTGCCCACCATGATAAATAATAAGCAGGGGCATTGCCACTCTTAACAGTTGAATAGAAAACACTCCAGTCATTTTTGACCAAGTTAACATCTATACCAACCCGACCCAATAGAGCCTGAATGACTCCACCGATCCGAACAGAAGTATTACCAGTACTGGTCCATAATTCCATTTCGAATCCATCTGCATAACCTGCTTCTGCCAACAATTCTTTGGCTCTTTCAGGATCATACAATAATTTAGAATTTGGAGACCCACCTGGCATGCCTTCTGGAATAGCATCATCAGCTGGTACATAATGTGGGAATAGAGCATTTGTTATTTGTGCACTATCAATTGCATAATCAATAGCTTTCCTAATCTTTGGATTATCAAAAGGCTCATAATCAGTATTCAAAGCCAGATAATAAGTAGATAATTCAGCCATCATATGAATATAATCTTGCCACTCCTCATCATTAACCCATCTTTTTCTTTCTTCTACTGGAACCGTTGTATAATCTAGGTTACCAGCTTCAAATTCTGCAATATCAGTTAATGGTTGGGGGATAACTCTATAAACTACCTTATCAAGATAAGGTCTACCCTGCCAGTAATCTTTGTTAGCTGTAAGAATTAACTCATCATCATGTTCCCAACTAGAAAATACCCATGGTCCAGTTCCTACAGGATGTTGACTAAATTGCTCGCCCCATTTTTCTACTTCTTCTTGGGGGACAATAAGACCATATGGTAATGTCAGATGAGTTAGAAATAAACCAAATGGATATTTCAAATTAAATTCTACTGTATAATCATCTAGTACTTTTATACCTGAAACACCATTTGTCTCACCAGCAAGAGCCTCATCTGTTCCAGCAATCATATCAAATACCCAGGTGCCTGGGGAAGCTACTTCTGGATCATAAATTCGGTCAAAGGAATACTTAACATCTTCTGCTGTAAATTCTCTACCATTATGAAACTTAACACCTTTACGAAGTTTAAAAACAAATTTTGTATTATTTTCTGATATTTCCCATGATTTAGCTAGATCTGGAACAACGTCATTCGAATAATAATCAAATCTTACTAATCCATCAAATATTTTGACTGCCATTTCCCCTGCGTCAAAACCTGAAGCATAAACAGGATCTAATGTATCCCAATCTTCATCATTACTCAAATGAAGTGTACCTCCATATTGAGGCTTCTCAGCTGCCATAACTGTCATTCCTACTAATAATAATAAGATAAATGTAAAAAATATAATCTTCCTACTCATTTAATTACTCCCTTCTAACAGGTTTTTAGCCAACACAACATACAACAGCAAGTTCAAAATCACCTCCTGCAAAAATATTAACTATATATAATATTTAATCATCCATAAGGAAATTCCTGCTAACCCATTTAAATTAATTGCTGCTATTTAAAAAAAGAGGCTGTAGTGAAGCCAACCTAAGTTCATTAGTTATTAACTTATTCACCTCTCTAGCAATTTCTAAAACTAAACTTTGCATATTATTCTTGTCACTAAGTAATTGATTGCTTTTATTATAAACTTCTAAAGTGAAAATAGTATAATTTGAGGGAAGATAAATTGGTTCAATACCATCACTTTGATATTTCAAATATTGTTCCATCCATAAATTGACTGGAGCAATTATTTTCTTTTCCTCTCTTAAAAATTCTCTGATTTTAAAGTCATTAATTATATTTCGTTCTGTAAGAGCTGATAACTGAAAATTTTCATTTGCGGCAAGAATAGTCATTTGTTTTTGCCAAAGTTGGTTATTATTAACTAATAGACTAGCTTCTGGTAAGACTTTTAATTGATTAATAAAATCTTCACCTTCATATAATTTAGTAATTAGATTACCCTTTTGATACCATGTCTGCTGCCTGATTAAAACTGGAAAACCAGTTCTTTTTTGTGCCTGCATCAATTGTACTGATAAATTATTAATTATATGCTGTTTTGCATATTCTTCAAGCTTAAATGAATACTGATTAGCACCTAATATTGACTCATCTGTTAAATTTAATAAAAAATCAGGTGCGTTCTGATTACTATTTTGTTTAGCATTTAAATTAGAGTTTGCTAGCAATGATATTTCTTTTAATTTAAGCTCAATACTTGGATATCTATTACTTACTATATTTGTAATTTTTGCTTCAAAATTCTCTTTTCTTTTTTCAATTTCTGCTGAGTTTAATCCAGCAAGTCTAAAATAAGGATGATACCAGAAAACTAATTGATTTAATCCATTGTCGCTCTTAGAAACAGAGAGATCTGATTCTGCTGCCTCATAATTAGCAACAGGTAAAAAATATGCGACTAATAATCCTATAAAAACCGCGACCACTGTCAATATCACAGGGTGTTTTATAATTTTCATTTTTTAACCCCCTCTGGAAGACCAAGTAAATATAAAACATTTTCATCTGCTCTTCCATCAGGATACAAACCATACTGTTTTTCTAACTCCTGTACAGCTTGAACTGTTGAATCACCATAACGACCGTCTAAATAATCTATCCGATAACCTCTATCTCTTAAGTTTTCCTGTAATTGCATTACTTCTAAACCCATTTGTCCAGATTTTAAAGGTTTTGCAACATCAATTGGCAACCTGGTTCCAATTATCTTCACTCTAGTCTTGACTGGTATTATTTCAAATAACTCTTCAACATGTTGATTATGTAACCTGATACATCCGTGGCTAGCTGCACTACCAATCGACCACGGTTTATTAGTTCCATGTATTCCATATGATCCCCAGGGCACATTTAGACCTAACCAGCGGGTACCAAACCCACCTCCCCAACTTTTACTTTTATTAATAATTGCCCATTCACCTACCGGACTTTTCGTAGTAGGTTTACCAATTGCAATCGGGTAATTTTTCCATATTTGATCATCCTTATAAACTAACAATCTTCGACTATAAAGATTTATTACAATCCTAATATCTTGCTGATTGGCTACTATTGAATTTTCTTTTTGCTTATCCTGTTGTTCTAAATATACATTTAAAAAAAAGGCTGCACTAACAATTACTAAAAGGAGCAACCCACAAATTATTATAATTATCTTTTTAATCTCCTCCATGGCTAACCTCCTGAAAATATATTATTGTTAAATAATATTATCTCAGGCATGATTATATGAGCTTAATTGAAGTTATATATCTTTTTTGCATTCTTCGTTGTAGACTCGGCTACTTCTTCTAAAGAAAGATTTTTGAGACTAGCTATTTTTTTGGCTACATATTTTACATAAAGGGGTTCATTTCTTTTTCCACGATAAGGTACAGGGGTCAAATAGGGTGCATCTGTTTCGATTAAAATTTTATCTAAAGGTAGCAATTTGGCTGTATCCTGAATCGGAACAGTGTTTGGAAAAGTCACCAATCCACCAAAAGCAAAATAGATATTCATCTGCAAAATTTCTTCAGCAAATTCTGGCCCATAAGCATAACAATGCATGATGGCACCTTTAGCTGGCACTTCCTCTTCTTGTAGTATTTCTAGAGTCTCTTTTGCTGCTTCACGGGAGTGAATAACAAGAGGTAAATCTAAGCTATGAGCAAGCCTTATCTGAGCTCTAAAAACTATTTTTTGTAATTGCCGTGGCGAGTTATCATAATAGAAATCTAAACCTGCTTCTCCAATAGCAACAACTTTATTAAACTTGGCCAATTCTTTTAGATCTGCTAATAGATCACTATTAAATTGATCTGCATCATGAGGATGTAGGCCAACAGCTGCATAAATATTTTCATTTTTTCTAGCTAACTCAACTGAGTTTCTACTTGAATTAAGATCAGCTCCAATATTAACTATTTTCTCTATTCCTTCTGCAAAACAATTTTCGATTATTTCTTCTCTGTCTTTATCAAACCTGGGAAAATCGAGATGAGCATGTGTATCAATAAACTTCATTATTTGCCTCCTTTTAAATTAGTTATTTAGATTCAATTCCCAATGTCTCTAGCATTTGTTCATAAGTCATAGCACCTATCTGCTTGTCTGTTATCACACCATTTTCATCAAGAAAATAATTTATAGGAGTAGCCCTGACAAGATATTTATAGGTCACCTCACGATTACTATCTAATAAAACTGGAAAATCATAATTATTCTTATTTATAAAATCAAGAACTGTGTTTTTGGCTTCACCTAAATTAACCGTAACTACAGTTATATCTGAATGATTTAAATACAATTTTTGTAAATCAGGCATTTCTTGCCTACAATAATAACACCAGGTCGCCCAAAAATTAATTAAAACCTTTTTTCCTCTTAAATCATTCAGGGTCACTTTCTCCCCTGCAAGATTTTTCAAGCTAAAATCAGGAGCCATTTGCCCAACCTCTGTCCCTACTTCTATCTCTTCCGCCCTGACTAGGTCATCCAAATATCCCTTTTGATAACTTATAGACCCAACAACTAATAAAATTAAACCAAATATTACAAACAAATTTTTCTTATTCATTAAAATCCCTCTTTCTTTTAATTAAATCTATAACTTAAAAAAGATATTTTTAATGTTAAATATCAATTATATAAAGACTGTGTTATTACTTCTAGATAATTTGTATATATCAAAATACCTAAAATAATCAATATTAAACCAGCAATTTTATGAATTAATGATAAATACTTGTTAATCTTTTTAAAATGCTTTAAAATTCTATCCAAAAATACAGCTGTTAATAAGAAAGGTATTGCAAATCCCAATGAATAGAAAGCTAGTAAAATCCCTCCCTGATATACAGTATCACTTGTTGCTGCATACATTAATACTGAAGCAAGCACAGGACCTACACAGGGAGTCCAGGCTAGGGCCAGAGCAACTCCCATTATCACTGCTGTTAGATACTTATTTTTAGCAGTTGCCAGTTTAAACCGTTTCTCTCTTGCTAGAAATTTAAATTTTAAGAGTCCAATCATATTTAACCCCAATATTATGACAACTATACCACTAATTTTTTTCAATATAGCGAGATTTTTTAATAAATATTGACCGAGAAAAGATGCAGATAGACCCAGTATAATAAAAACTAATGAAAATGCCGCCATAAATACTAGTGCTGGTATAATAATCTGTCTCCGGTTTAGATATTTATTATATCCCCCAGCTAACATCGACAGATATGATGGTAGCAAAGGTAAAATACAGGGAGAAAAAAAAGATATCAACCCTCCTCCAAAAACAAAAAATATCGATATATCTGGACTCATAATGATCACCCAGGCTTTCTAAATTATTAAAGACTAGTACCTGTTTTTAACAATTCTAATATTTATTATACAGATCAGACTTATTACTAACATCTGTCTGCATTTTGGAAAAACAATATTTCACCTTGAAAAAAAATTATCTAATAAAATTATAACATATCTCTTGCAAAAATAATAATTACAAAAGAGTAGGACTACCAGGGAGGAATTCTCCTCCCTCCCATAGAAATTCACAATCAGTCCAATGCATTAGTTTCTGCCAAGAGTTATCCTTATCCAGTTCCACTATAATCTATATTAGCAGTTGATTAAAAAATTATTTCACTGCAATATCACCAGTTACTGTGCTATCTTCAGAGATATCTGCTGAAGATTTATATTCTTCCTTAGCAAAATATAGATTACCTTCAATTCTTGCATTGCTAAGAGAAAATCCATTTGCCTCTACAACTATATCTCCTGCAAAAGTACCGGCCTGATATCTAGTATTAGGACTTTTAATTATCATTTTTGGTGCTGAAATTGTAAATCTCTCAATTACGTTATGATTATCATCCTGAGTATATGGTGCTATTTTCCGATAGATTTCATTCTCCGGATCACCTTTATCATGAAATGTTCCCTCAACTATTATTTCCTCCTCGAAAGTTAGATCATTTAATGTTGCTATAATCCATTCACCATCTGCACTGATAGCCTCTTTAAATGCCTCTTCGTCATTTACAATAGATGCAGTTGTTACCGTATCTTCTTCTGACTCTTTTTGACTTTCATTTGTAGTATCTCCTGTAGTATCTCCTCCTGCACAACCCACTAATAATATCATTGTCAAAATAATAACTACCGCTAAAATTATATTCTTTTTCATATCCTTTCCTCCTCTAGTTTTGTTTAAATTAACAATCATTTTGACCTATTGTGCAACTATAATCCCTGCACTTAATTTATGCTTATCTAATATCTTAGTTAATAAATTATTATATCCAATTTGGGAAATGTTATAGATTTTATTAAAATTTGTTAGATTATCTAAATATTTATTTTAAAAAAATCATTTTTAATGAATAACAACTAACACTTCTAGCATAAAGATTGTTAGGAGGTGTTTTTATGTCAGATATGGAAAAAATCATTGAGCAGACAAATAAAATTAAAAAAGCTTTATCTGATTTAGAAGAGGAACTAAAAGAAATGAAAATAACTGCTACTGATGCTAATGATCTAATCCAGGTAACCACTAATGGTAAAGCTGAAGTATTAGATATTGAAAAATTGCCAGAAGATTTTTCTCCTGAGTTAAAGAAAGCACTAATTGAAGCTTATAACAATGCCAGAAAAAAAACTAATAGTTACCAGGCTCAACGCAAAAAAAGTATTGTTGGCGACCTCGATTTATCAGATATCCCGGGAATTCTTTAATAAAATAGCAAACATTAATCAAAGAAAGTCACTCAGTTTACTACTGAGTGACTTTCTTAAATAATAACATCTTTAATTTTTAGATCACTCCTGTATAAATCATAAAAAGATCCTTCTACTTTGATAATTGGATATAATGGCTTTTCGGGATTAATAAAAATAACTTCACCGACTTTACCATTAGTTAATTCAACCTTTCGTCCAGAAAAATAATAAATAAGCTTTTCTACAATTAAATTCACTAATGAAATATCCAGGGAACCATCTCTTTCTTTCCTTAAGGTATCAAGTACTTCAAATGGTACTTTATGTGACTGATAAATACGATCTGAACTCATAGCATCATAAGTATCAATAATACCTATTATTTTAGCATAAAGAGGAATTTGGTCTCCTTTTAAACCCAATGGATAACCTGTACCATTATTTCTTTCATGATGGGTAAGCACTGCTCTGGCTACTTTTTCTGAAATAAAAAGACAATTTTTAACCAGGTCATAACCATATACAGTATGTCTTTTCATAATATTAAATTCTTTATTACTCAAAGGCCCCGCTTTGTTTAATATTTTATTTGGAATCCGGGCCTTACCAATATCATGCAAAAATCCAGCATATGTTAATAGTTTAACTTCTTTTTCAGGCATCTTCAGCCATTTTCCAGTCATCATTGAGAATAATCCCACATTTAAACTATGTGCATAAGTATATCGGTCAGCACTATATATTTTAGCTAGCAATGTATAGATATCCTCATTTTCTTCAATTTTTACAAGTTCATCAACAATATCTTTTACACCCTGAAAATCAAGTTTATGTCCTTTTTCAATTGAATGAAAAATACCTTCCATTTCATCAATTTTGTATTCATATCTCTCTGAAATAGGTGCCAATTGTTCCTGCTTTAATTCAATATCCTCTTGATAGACTACAATACTTTTGACACCCAACCTTTTTAATCGTTTGATAGCTTCGGCATCAATGATCATACCTGGGGTAAAAAAAGTTGCTCCATAGTTGCTCTCTACTTCTTTGGCCACAACCATACCTGTTTTTAAGTTGTCTAATTTAGTTAAAACTGTACTAGGCAAAATAACCACCTCATATTAATCTATAAATAATATCATATAAATAATTTTATTCTAGATTAAGTCTTGATTACCTTTTAATTTTATCCTTTTTCTTAAATATGATATAATAGTTTCATCTTGTTTAGAGAGGTGTTTTTATGAAAGATATTTATCTTGATAATAGTGCAACGACAAAAGTATTACCCGAGGTAGTAAATATCATGCAGGATACTCTAGTTAATAACTATGGAAATCCTTCTTCTCCTCATAACAAAGGTCTAATTGCCGAAAAAATTATAGATAAGACAAAAATTATGTTAGCAAAAAAACTTGGCGTCACCGCAGCAGAAATAATTTTAACTTCTGGTGGGACTGAAGCCAATAATCTTGCTATCCAGGGAATCACCTCTGCCTATCCGCAGAGAGGTAATCACATTATAACAAGCAAAATAGAGCATCCTTCAGTCTATGAAGTCTTTGCAAATTTAGCTGAGCGTGGTTGGCAGGTCACAATTTTAGATGTAGATAAAGCTGGATTAATATCTCTTTCTGAGCTTGAAAAAGAGGTAAGAGAAACTACTGTTCTAGTTAGTATTATGCATGTTAATAATGAGATTGGCACTATCCAATCTGTTTTTCAAGCTGCCAATTTAATTAAAAAGAATAATCCATTGACTTTTTTTCATGTAGATGGAATTCAGGCTTTCGGTAAAATTCCCTTTAGTTTAGCTAAATCAAAAATAGACCTATATACAATCAGTGGCCATAAATTTCATGGTCCAAAAGGGATTGGCGCTTTATATTTAAAAAATGGTACTAACCTAAAACCAATTTTTTATGGTGGTGGTCAAGAAAAAGGTCTCCGCTCAGGAACAGAAAATCTTCCTAGTATAGCTGGACTCCAACCGGCCCTAGCAAATTTACCAGAATTAGAAGAAGATTATAACGCCTTACTAAGCAAAAAAAAATATCTATTAGATTTACTAAATAAAAATTTAACAAATTTTAAAATTAACTCTCCAATTAGCAATTTTGCTCCTCATATTATAAGTGTTTCCTTTCCTGGTATTAGAGGTGAAACATTAGTCCATGCCCTAGCAGGTGAAGGTATCTTTGTTGCAACAGGTTCAGCCTGTAGTTCTAAAAAAGATAATAATGATCGCGTATTAAAAGCAATTGGTCTCTCTGATAAGCAAGCAGAAGGTACAATTCGGGTTAGTCTTAATAAATATAATAGTAAAGAAGAGCTTGACTATCTCATCAAAATATTAGAAAAACAACTTGATTATTTAATTTTCTAAGTTCACATTTTTTCACCCATAACTACCTCAACATGATGTATTTTACCATCAAGTTGTGGTTCAATTATTTGTTTATTTATTTTTTTACCATCTAAGGTGATGCTTTTGACACCCTTATTAACAGCCTCAGGATTTTTTACAGTAATTTTGTAAGTATCGCCCCGGAAATTTCTGCTTAGCTCATAACCTGACCAATCTTTTGGGAGACATGGATCAATACGAAGACCTGTAAGTTCAGGTCTAATACCTAAAATCCATTGTGAGACAACCACAAAGTTCCAGGCAGCTGTTCCTGTCAACCAGGAATTTTTTGCTTCTCCATAATTTTTAGCATCTTTACCTGCTATCATCTGAGCATAAACATAAGGCTCGGTACGATGTAAATCACTAATTTCTTCTAGATAAGCAGGAGCTATCTTACTGTAATATGAAAATGCTCTTTCACCATTACCAAGCATTGTTTCTGCAATCATAATCCAAGGATTATTATGACAGAAGATGCCTCCATTTTCTTTATAACCTGGGGGATAAGAGGTAATTTCTCCTAACTCAATTTTATATTCTTGAAAAGTTGGGTCTAATAAACTAAGTCCATATTCCGTATTCAATCTTTTATGAACTGAATCCAATGTTTTTTGGGCAAAGCCATCCTCTAGACCAAGTCCACCCATGATACAAAAACCTTGTGATTCAATGAATATTTTACCATATTTATTTTCCTTACTTCCCACCTTATTACCATAATAATCATATGCCCTGAGAAACCATGCCTCATCTCTACCATATTTGTTTATTGCTTTTTTCATATTTTCAATTTGTTTTTTTGCCTTTTTTGTTAATTCATTTTTTCCTTTTTCTTCACATAATCTAACAAATTCTGGTCCAATTGTAATAAACATTCCAGCAATCATGATAGATTCAGCTTGACTATCTTTTTTATTACTAACTGTTTGAAAAGATTCATCCGGTTTTTCTGAAAAACAGTTCAAATTTAAACAATCATTCCAATCAGCATGACCAATTAAAGGTAGATCATGTGACCCCAAATTATTAATTACATGATTAAAAGAAGCTAAAAGATGATCAAAGAACGTCGCTTTTGTACCATTGTTAAAAGGAGATGGTTCATCCAAAATACTATAATCTCCTGTTTCCTTAATATAGGCGATAGCTCCATAGATCAACCAGAGCGGATCATCATTAAATCCACTACCAATCTTATCATTTCCCTTTTTAGTTAAGGGTTGATACTGATGATATGTACTACCATCTGCAAATTGAGTTGCCGCCAGTTCTAAAAGTCTTTGCTTAACACGTTCTGGAATCATCTGCACAACACCCAAAAGATCCTGATTCGAATCACGGAACCCAATGCCTCGGCTTATCCCAGATTCAAAAAATGAAGCACTGCGAGCTAAATTATATGTTACCATACACTGATACTGATTCCAGATATTCACCATCTTATTTAACTTGTCATCAGGAGAATCTACTTGATAGTTGGCTAATAATTTATTCCAATATTCCTCTAATGCAAAAAGGGACTCTTCTATTTGCTCAGCAGAGTTAAATCTATTTATCAAATTTTTGGCTTTTTTCTTATTAATAAGACCAGGTTTTTCCCATTTTTCATCTTTTTCATTTTCCACATATCCCAATTGAAAAATCAACTGTTTTTTCTCGCCTGCTTTTAAAATTATGGAAAGACTGTGAGAACCAATAGGTGACCAACCACTAGCAATTGAATTACGTGATTTCCCTCCTTTGACAGCATCTGCTTCCTGAAATCCATTATACAATCCCAAAAAACTTTCTCGATCAGTATCAAAACCATCTATAGCTTGATTAACATTATAGAAAGCATAATGATCTCTTCTTTCTCGATACTCAGTCTTATGGTAAATAGTTGAATTTTCAACCTCTACTTCTGCTATATTATAATTTCGCTGAAAATTAGTCATATCATCAAAGGCATTCCAGAAACAAAATTCTACAAGTGAAAATATTTTTATTTTCCTCGTTTTATTACTTTTATTATGTAACGCAACTGTGTGCACTTCACAGTCTGCATTAAGTGGAACAAAATATTTAATTTCACAACGTAAATTATTTTTTTCTCCTGTTATCGTACTATACCCCATGCCATGACGGCAGCTATAAAAATCGAGCTTGCTCTTCACCGGTGCCCAAGTTGGGGACCAATAATCACCATTCTCATATATGTAATAATATTTACCGCCTGTATCAGTAGGTACATTATTATACCTGTACCTGGTTATTCTCCGTTTACTCGCATCTTTATAGAAACTATATCCCCCACCCGTATTGGAGATAATGGAAAAATATGATTGAGAGCCTAAGTAATTAATCCAAGGATAAGGAGTATCAGGTTGTTTTATAACATATTCTTTTTTTTGATCGTCAAAGTAGCCAAATTTCACTATAAATCCTCCTCAAGATTAATTAAAAATAAAGGGAGAGAGAAACTCCCCCTCCCAGTTAGTTCTTTATTAATCATTTAATATTTTATTTACTTGTTCAGCTGCCTGGTCTAGATATTTTTTAGCGGTATTTTCATCATAATCTCCATTTACATAATCTGTCAACACATTGTTAAAGTTTCTTACAATTGCCTGTTCAATTTCAGCCCACTCTACCAAAGGTGGGTAAGCAGTCGCATAACCAAGTGCTTTTTTGAAGACTTTCATTGTTTCTGTTTCATAATAAGGGTCATCAAATGCTGACTTTGTAGCTGGTAACATATTAGTTAGATTTTTAGTATAATCTATCAGAATTTCATCTTTAGTTAGGAATTGCACCCATTGTTTAGCAGCATTAACTTCTTCTTCTGAAGCATTAGCGCGGATAACTAAGTTACTACCTCCGGAAAAAGCTGCTCTTCCAGCTGGACCTGCAGGTGGCTCAACTACTGCATAAGGAAGGTCAGGGTTTTCATCTCTAATATCAGCTATGTTCCAAGGACCCATGACAGCCATAGCTACATCACCATTAATAAATGCAGCATCTACCTGAGGTTGGTTATACTCAGCACAGGCTCTAGAAGCTAATCCTTTATCTACCAAGCCAACATAATATTTCATAGCTGCTACTCCAGCCTCACTATTAAATAAAGCTTCAGTATTATCAGCATTTAACATTTCTCCACCATGTGACCAAAGTAAAATCGCCCAGTTGTGTATTAAATCCCAGGCACTTGTTCCAGCAACTGCAATCGCTGTACCTTCTCCATGTGTCTCAATAATTTTTTCTCCGACCTCAACTAATTCTTCCCAGGTCTGGGGAGGATTTTCTACTCCTGCTTCTGCAAACATTTCAGTATTATAGAAAAGAACTCTTGTCTCAGCAAACCAAGGTACCCCATAGCTAGTACCATCCAATTTAGTAGACTTTAAGTTGGCTGGCATAAAAGCATCTTCTCCGCCAAAATCAATCATATCAATTTTTAGTAAGCCACCAGTACCAGCAAAAAACGGATTCTGAGTTGTACCAACCTGCATTGCATTGGCACCATCACCAGTTGTAATAGCCAGAGGAATTCTTTGCATTTCTTCTCCCCATGAAATTTGATTAAACTCAACAGTTATGCCAGTCTCTGCTTTAAACTCAGCTGCTTTTTCTTCCATCCATGCTTGATGTAATTGAGCAGGTGCATTGCCCATCGCTTGCATTTCAATAGTTACTGCTCCAGCTGAAACAGTCCCCACAATAATAAGACTTAAAATAGTGAGCAAGGTAATTAGCTTTTTCAATTAAATAACCTCCTTCAAATTTTTGACCCTAGAATCTTTTAAGTAAATCTTGCTTAACAAATGAGTCGTCCCTAACTAATATTTGGTAAATCACCTCCCCTAATTAATTATCCTTTAGTAGCTCCAGAAGTAAGTCCTGAGACAATCTCTTTAGACATTATTGAAAAAAGAATTATTACTGGTATTGTTGTAACAATACAGGCCGCCATCATACTACCCCATTGAGATTTAGTCAATTGTCTAAAATCTAATAAACCTACCGCTAAAGGCCGAACATCTTCCCTAGTTAAAATCTGTGCGAAAAGTATCTCATTCCAGCCCATCCAAAAAGAGTAAATACCTGCTGCTGCAATACCTGGTTTAGCAAGTGGAATTATCACTCTAATGAGAGCTTCTGGGCGTGAACAACCATCTATCATTGCCTGTTCATCTATTTCACGAGGAACCGAATCTAGATAATTCATGATCATTAATGTTGCAAAAGGTAGTGAAAATTGAGTATATGTAATTATTAAACCATAATAAGTATTTGTCATTTTTAAGCCAAATGTCTGAAAAATCCAATTGAAAATAACGAAATAAGGAATCAGAAATAATATTCCTGGTAAAACTTGAGTTGAAAATAAAGTCATAATATAAGGAGTTCTCCCCTTAAATTTAAACCTTGATAAAGCATAAGCGGCTAGTGTTCCGAGCAGGAGTGTTAAAATCATGGTTCCTGTACTTATAATCATACTATTTTTGAAATAATGCCAGATTGGAACCAATTCATTCATTCTCTTATAATTCTCAAAAGTAAATGTTTTAGGAATCCAACTAGGCTCCATACCTTGAATTTCTAAATTAGTTTTAAAAGAATTAGAAACCATCCACATATATGGAACAAGTACGATTAAGATCACAAGCATTATCGCTAGAGCAAAACAGATTTTTTTAAAAATTTCATATTTTCTTTTTCTCACAGTAATCCCCCCCTCCTAAATTCTAAGAATCAGACTTCACCCGAAAAACATAAAAATAAATACCAGTGAATACTAACATAATTAATAATAAAACTATAGACAAGGCCGCCCCCTGTCCATATTTAAAATGGTTAAAAGCCTGACGCATTATAAACAAAGCGGGTATATCTGCCTGTCTGCCTGGATTTTCACTCAACATCACTCTAAATTGGTTAAATGCATTAAAGTTCCATAATATATTAAAAATAATAAGCGTCTTAGTTACTGGTTTAAGATAAGGAAAGGTTACATATTTAAACCTTTGCCAGGCATTAGCACCATCAATTTTAGCTGCATCATAAAGTTGTTGGGGAATCTGCTGCAAGGCAGCTAAAAGCATTAAAGCAACCAGAGGCCAACCTTTCCAGATACTAGCAATAGCAACAGCATATAAACTACGATCTCCCACCAGCCAAATTATATTATCCTGAATTATCCCCAAAGACTTTAACATATCATTTAAAATTCCTATTCTAGATCTGAAAATAAAGCGCCAAAAGCTAAAAGCTACTGTATCGGGAGTAACAAATGGTAACAAAATTAATCCTCTCATAATAGTTCTTCCCGGAAAATCTTTATTCAAGAGAAGTGCAACTCCCAACCCTATAAAATAACCACTAATAATTGTAATTAAGCCAAATTTAGTTATATTAATTACTGATCTCCAAAAACCAGTAAAGATAACTGTGCCAGGTTTAAAAACCAACATATAATTTTGCAATTTTACAAACGGAGCACTCTGCCAATTTATAATATTGCGAACATTTAAATCAAGAAAACTAATAACTATTCCCCAGATCATGGGAATGACATGGACAAATAATAAAGCCAGTAGAGCTGGTAGTATTAAAAAATATGCTAAACCTTTTTTGCTCATTATGATCACCTCTTTTTAATATATTTTTATATTTTTCGGCAGGATTTACGTTTAACTAGTTTTGTAGGGAGAATAACGGGAGAATATTTTTCTTCTGGATGATTAATAATATTAATTAACTGTTTGGCAGCCTTTTTACCCATCTCAAACTTATTTTGTTGGATTGTAGTAAGTTGTGGTTCTATATAACGACTAATTTCAATATCATCAAAACCTATTACCGAAAAATCAGCAGGTACATCGTATTTACTTTTATGAATAGCTTTTATTGCTCCGATAGCTATCTGGTCGCCCTGACAGAAAATTGCGGTAGGACGTTCTTTTTGCTCTATTAATTTTTGCATGGATTTAAACCCATATTTTTCTGAAAACTCACCCTCTAAACTCCACTCTTTTCTAAAAGGGATATCATATTCCTTTAGAGCCTCTTTATAGCCCTCGAGTCTGTCTTGAGCCGGCTTAGTCATGTTTTCCCCCATAATAGTTGCAATCTTGCGGTGACCAAGTTCATAGAGATGTTTTACGGCTAATTTAGCCCCTTTAACATTATTAGACATAACATAACTTGCTGTTTCACCTAAAATATCAAGGTCAATAAACATTGAAGGTATCTTCGCTTCAAGTAACTCTTTTAAATCAGCATCTGTTCTTGGCATACCCATAAGTATTGCGCCATCTACTTTACGATGGTTACATTTTTCTAGATACTTAAATTTATCACCCCATTTATTAGAAAAAAGAATTAGGTCATAACCAAAATTGCAAAATTCTTGTTCTAAACCATAAATTATATCCCGAAAGAATGGATGTCTAAGTCCCGAATTCTGATGATCTTTAAAAAACAATCCAATTGAATAAGATTTATTTGTACTTAAACTTCGAGCATTTGCATTAGGACGATAATTGTTATCCTCAATAATTTTTTGTACTTTTTTCTTTGTTTCTTCGCTAATATCAGAATAGTTGTTCATAACTTTAGAAACTGTTGTAATAGATACATTTGCTTTGCGAGCTATATCTTTGATAGTTACCATAAAAATTCAACTCCATCTTTTAAGTATATTTGTTTAAATATTATTTACGAAAGCGGTTTAGTAACTCTGTTATTATTTATATTCAAGATTCATAAATAAATTCCTGCTTAAAGTTAAAAATTTTTTGAATTTTATAAATGCATCCTATTATTTAATAATTTATCTCATGCAAATAGCTAATCTTGCTTAAATGATTTATATTAATTGATTTTTTAGGCAGGAAAGATAATATATTTGTAGTAATTATTATTAAGTAATAAAAATAAAGTATTTTGAAAGGAGCATAAAAATGAAAGAACGTTTCAGTAATTTAGAAGTTATGAAGATGGCCAAAGATATTGAACAAAGAGGCCGTGATTTTTATTTAAAACAAAAAGAAGCAACTGATAATCCTGAACTTAAAAGTTTGTTTACAAAATTAGCTGATGATGAACAAGATCATTATGATCGTTTCGTAGAGTTAACTAAAAAAATTGATGCTGACCCAAAGAAAGCTGAGTATCTATATGAAGAAGAAGTTAGTGCATATTTTAATTATTTAATAGAATATTCCGTTTTCCCTCCAACTGTCGGTTCCGAATCAGCTAAGGCATTAGAAAACATGGACCGGGCTATTAGACTAGCCATTCAAGCCGAAAAAGATTCTATTCTATTTTATCGGGAAATGTATGATTATAACCAGGGAGATACTTTAGAAGTATTAGAAAAACTAATTAGCGAAGAAAAACAACATTTAAGGGATTTAAGTCATTATGCAGAAGAGATGAACAATAATTAATCATTTTGTTTATATTTTAGAGTGTAAAGATAAAACACTTTACACTGGTTATACTACCGATCCTGAAAGAAGATTAGAAGAACACAATGCCGGCTTGGGAGCAAAGTATACCCGCGGCAGAAGACCTGTTAAACTTAAATATAAAAAGAAATATTCAACCAGAAGTAAAGCACAGAAAATTGAATATGCAATCAAAAAGCTCCCTCGTAAAAAAAAGGAAGCTCTTATTTCAGGTAACTTTCAGTTAAATCTTTAAAACTCACCAACAAAGCGGGGTTCAACTTCCAGTTCAACTCCGCTTATTTTATATACTTCTTTTTTAACTAATTCAATCAACTGAACTATATCCTCTGCCGTGGCATTATTTTTATTTATGATAAAACCAGCATGTTTTTCAGAAACTTTAGCTCCACCAAAAGAAGCACCTTTCATACCTGCTTTTTCAATCAATGGACCAGTATAATGACCTGGCGGTCTTTTGAATATACTCCCTGCACTCGGCCATTCCATTGGCTGTTTACTCCAACGTTTATCATGTAATTTATTGATTTTTTTTCTTATCTCTTCTCGCAGACCAGAAGTCAGGGCCAGAGTAACTGAGTAGGCTAGATAATCCTCCTCTTGTAATATACTATGCCGATAGTCTAATTCCAGTTGACTAGCAGTTAATTCTTTCACCTCACCTGACATAGTTACTATTTTAGCTTTTTTAACTAGATCTTTCATCTCACCACCATAAGCACCTGCATTCATGTAAAGAGCTCCCCCTAATGAACCAGGAATCCCACTAGCAAACTCTAAGCCTGATAATTCTGTCTGACAGGTTATCTCGGCTAATTCATGCAATAATAATCCACTCATTGCTGTAATTCTATTTTCTTTGATGGTATATTCTCTTAATTGGCCAGTATAAATAATAATTCCACGAAAGCCCTTATCTCCAACAATTAAATTACTTCCTTTTCCTAAAATAAAGTATGGTATTTTTAATTCTTGAATGATAGGTAAAGCTTGCGTTAAATGGGATATCTTCTCGGGTTTAAGAAAAAAATCTGCTGGCCCTCCCACTGCAAAAGTAGTATAATCTTTTAATGGGATATTTTTCTTTAACTGTAACCCTTTTATTTTTCCTATTCTTTCTGATAGAATGTTATATATAGTCATTTCCCACACCCCTTTACAAAAAAAGTAAAATATTTAATATAATTTTAACATAGATACAGAATTTAGCCAAATTAATAGGAGAGATTAAAATGAATAATATGGAATATAAAAAAATACCATTAGAACAGATTATTAAATCAGATAACCAGCCTCGTAAAAAGTTTGATGAAGAAAAATTGCAAGAATTAGCTAGTTCAATGACAGAAGTAGGCCAACTACAGCCAATCATTGTTCAAGAAATAAATAATCAATATTTGTTAATTGCGGGTGAACGTAGATACCGGGCTATGCAAAAAACCAAAGACACAAAAGAAATCGCTGCTGTTATAATAAAAGAAAAAATAGATGAGCAAATGTTCCGCCAGATTCAATTAGTTGAAAATTTGCAGCGTCAAGAGTTAAATCCATTAGAAAGAGCCACTTCTATCCAACAATTTATGGATGATAATGATTTAACAAAAAAAGATGCGAGCCAGAGAATTGGTGTACCTCGCACAACTTTAACAGAATGGTTGAATATCTTAGATGTAGCTCCAAAATATCAGCAGGCCGTTCTAGATGACGATTCACCTGTCACTCTTTCCCATATTACCCTGGCAAAATCTCTGGCCAGTAGAACAGGTGACCCCACAAAAATAAAAAATTTATTAGATGGAATAATCCAGTATAATTTAAGTAAAAGTGAAACAAAAGAGATAATAAATATTTTTTATAAGTATCTACACATTCCAATGGAAGAAGCATTAGCAACCATCTTACTAAAGAGAGAGAGAATGCGAGTCAAAGATTATCTTAAAGATAATAAAAAGGGAAACAATAAAAACCCAGAAAAAAGTTTAGTCCGTTCCTTTTCCAGAATGAGTGATAAGTTAGAAAAGGTAATGGCGGAAATAAGTAATTTAAATGCAGAAGCAGAGGCAAGTATAATAGATGAATTTTTATATATTTATCAAGTGCTTGAAGTAATGATCCCTAAGTTAAGAGAAGAATCTATTGAAGAAATGATTTTAGATATAAAAAATAGAAACCAGAACTAGAAAATATTTTTTAAAGAAAGTTTCTCTTGCTCTTTAATATTGCTGGCTAGTTCTCTGGCGACAGCAATCTCAGGCAATAAATGATCTTTTTTTTGATATTCCAAATGAGTTATAATAAGAGCAAGCCTAATTTCTAAATCATGTACTTCTGAGTGGTCAATGAGTGTTGGTAAATATCTCATTATTTGTGTCCAAGTTAAATCTAATTTTTCGCCTGTATTTTTGGCAGATGACCAGTTTTCTTCTAAAACTTCATTTCTTAATTCAAGTAAAAGTGTATCTAACTGCTGATAACTTTCCGAAACTTCCTGACTGGCCATTAAAGCTGCTATAAAGATAAATATTACTAAAATGGCAATTCCAGATAGATATTTTCTCATCTTATTTTCCCTTTCTTTTTTGACATATAAACTTTCCTTGTGAATTTAGCCCAGCAAAAAAACATTCCTTTATATCATAAATATTCTTTTTTTTAAGTTCATCTTTTAGCCAAGCCATATCATGAGCAGTTTGCTCTAAATTTTCTGGTTGCAGATGTCCATCAATGATTATTGATAGGGGAAGACCTTCATATCTTGGAGTTAACTCAAGGTCTGATGGGATAAGCGGCCTTTTTGTTGCTTTAGGTATTACACTAATATCCCCAGTAGTTTCCATTATTGCATATTCAATATCATCAAGCGAGTGATAACCTTTGATCCTGAGCTGTTCCAATAAATCAGTCAGATTAATCCTTAATTTTTCTAATTCTTCTTCCTGAATTTCGCCTCTATTGATGATGACATTTGGACGACCACAGATAATAACTCGCATAAAAGGAAAACGCATCATGGCAAATGATATAATTTCTTGAAAAGCTAAAAGCAATAAAATAGGTATGAGACTAAATATTAAGGGTATCCCGATATCCTCCATAGGAATAGCGGCCAGAGCTGAAATCATGATTGTAATAGCTAATTCAAAAGGCTGTAGTTCTCCTATCTGCCTTTTACCCATTAATCTAATTACGACTATAACAACCAAATATAAAATTGTAGTACGAGCAATTACTATTTGCATTGAAATTCCTCCACTATAAACAAATAATATCGACCCAAAAGCCGATATTATTATAGTGCACATTTGCAATTTTTATATACTTTTCTAAAGAGGTGATTCTACTTTAATTATCTCGGTTTTAGCAATAGCTTCCTCAACAAGTTGAGCTACATTCAGATTAGCTTCTGCATTTCTAGCAACTTGAAGTGAAGGCCTGGTAACTGGTTTATCAGGCACAAATACAGTACAACAATCTTCATAAGGTTGAATTGAAGTCTGGTAAGTACCTATTTTTTTTGCTAAATTAATTATTTCATTTTTATTCATTGTGATTAAAGGTCGCAAGACTGGCAAATCCGCCGCATCATCAGTAGATATAATACTCTCCAGTGTCTGGCTAGCAACCTGGCCAAGGCTTTCTCCGTTTAGCAATACTTGATGATGATTATCAGCCGCAATCTTATTAGCGACTCGATACATTAATCTTCGCATCATTGTAACAGTATATCTTTCCGGACAATCTTCATTAATTGCTCGCTGTATCTCCGTAAAATGAACAACGTGCAGAAAAATTCTCCCACAATATTTACTTAAAATTTTTGTTAATTCTTTAACCTTCTCTTTAGCCCTTTCTCCAGTATAGGGAAAAGTATGAAAGTAAACAGCATCAATAGCCAGTCCTCTTTTCATACCAAGCCAACCAGCAACTGGGCTATCAATCCCACCAGAAAGTAATAATAATCCCCTGCCTGTAGAATAAACTGGCAGACCACCCGGGCCAGCAATGGTTCTTGTAAATAAATATGCTTTTCCTCTTCGAATTTCCACATTCAACATCTGTTCCGGCTGATGTACATCAACCGTAAGTTTATTTTCCTGTTCTGCATTTATATTTTCCAAAATATGAGCACCTAACTTACTACTTACCTGCGGGCTCTTAATGGGAAAATTCTTATCTGCGCGTTTAGTTTCAACTTTGAAAGTTGTAGGAAAATTAGCAACTTCTCTTTTGAAAATAGTAAGCGCCTTTTCTTTAATCATTGCAAAATCTGCTTTGGTACTGATAGCCGGACTAAAAGAAACAATCCCAGGCAAATTTTTCAATCTAGCAATGATTTCTTCACTCTGTTCTTTTTTTGGAAATATATAGATTCTACCATGTGTCTTTTTAATAGAAAAATCACCAGTTGTAGCTATCGTATTCTTAATGTTTTTGACCAACTGTTGCATAAATTCATGTCGATTTTCACCTTTAAGAGCAATTTCACCAAATCTAATCAATATTACATCATACAATTGTAATCCCTGCTTTCTTTATTTAACATCATAATCATTTCGATCAATATTAATAGTATTTTTATCTTTTTTAATTTTATGAGGCTGCTGATTATCATCATGGTCAATATATTTTGCCAGCATATTTTTTAATATCGGCCACATAATCACGAAGACAGCAATATCATCTAGTTGTCCAGCTAGAGGAAAAAAATCACCAATTAAATCAAAAGGAAAAAGCAAATATAAGACCGGAACTAAGAATATCATCTTTTTAGTGATCTTAACATCAGAATCCTTGAGGAAACGTATTAATTTAATTAATCCCCAGAATCTCATTTTCATCTCATCTACACTCCTTATACTTTATAGTATAATTATAACGCAAATTAATAGTAAAAACAAAACTCCACAAATATTTCCTAAATATTAAAAGCTAATTCGGAAAAAGTATTTCTTAGGGAGGTATTTTTGTGAAAATATTTGAGCCACATCAAGTAATTTTTAGAGAAAACGCACTAGAATATCCACTTGCACGCAAAATGTATAAAAAATTTGAAGAAGAAGGTTATTTAATAAAAAAAGCTCCTGCAAAAGGTCGATTACCAATTGATTATGATAAAACATTCCAACAAAAGTATAATCAGGCCAAAAAAACTATTTTAGTAGCAGTAAGATCCACTAATAATTTTGCTTCCTGTAAACCATCAGCCCATTATCAACTACCCTTAATTAGTGGCTGTCCTGCCCATTGTCATTATTGTTATCTTAATACAAATATGGGTAAAGCCCCTTATATACGCATCTATGTCAATCATAAGGAAATATTTGCTAAAGCAGAAGAGTATATTGCAGAAAGAGAACCAGAGACAACTATTTTTGAGGGAGCAGCTACTTCAGATCCTTTACCTGTTGAAAAATGGAGTGGTTCTTTAACTGAAGCAATTAAATTCTTTGCCAAAACTAAAAACGCTCGTTTTAGATTTGTTAGCAAATTTACTGAAATAGAACCATTTTTAAATCTTGATCACAAAAAACAAACAGAAATCCGTTTTAGCCTTAACAGTAAGCATATTATTAATACATTTGAAAAAGGAACACCCCAGATAGATGAGAGATTAAAAGCAGCAACTATGCTTAAAAATAAAGGCTACCCAGTGGGTTTTTTAATTGCACCTATTTTTACTTATCCAGATTGGCAAAAAGATTATGAAGAATTAATAAAAAAAATTAGTTTGCATTTTAAAGATGAACAAAATCTCACTTTTGAATTAATAACACACCGTTTCACTGATAGAGCAAAAAATATAATCGAAAAAATCTATCCAAAAAATAAACTGCCCCTCGATAAAAATGAGAGACAGTTTAAATATGGTCAATTTGGATATGGCAAATATCTTTATCCGGCTGAAAAATATCACGAACTAGAAAATTATTTTCAACAAAAAATCAATGATTATTTACCAGACTCTAAAATAAAATATTTTGTTTAAAAGACTGGTACAACAGCACCCTCATATTCTTGCAAGATAAAATCTTTAACTTCATCACTTGTCAATGCATCCTTTAATGCTTCAATGCGTGGATCAGTTTCATTTCCTTTTTTAACCGCGACTAAATTTGCATATGGTGAATCACTACCTTCAATTATCAAGGCGTCTTCCAATGGATTCAAGCCAGCTTCAAGTGCATAATTGGTATTAATAAAGGCTGCTGTTACATCAGGTAGAATTCGGGGAAGCTGAGCAGCTCCTAGTTCCTTAAATTCTAAATCCTTTGGGTTTTCTACAATATCAAGTGGCGTTGCCTTTAAACTAGTAGGGTCAGCTAATTTAATTAGACCTTTACTCTGTAATAAGAGCAAGGCTCGCCCTTCATTTGAAGGGTCATTAGGTAATGCTATTGTAGCACCATCAGCTAACTCTTCTATCTTAGTTATTTTATCAGAATAAAGTCCATAAGGTTCTACATGTAATTTTAAGACCGAGACCAAATCTAAATTATGATCTGTATTAAATTGAGCTAAATATGGTTCATGTTGGAAAAAGTTTGCGAGAATACTACCGTCAGCAAGAGCAAGGTTAGGAGTTACGTAATCTGTAAACTCTATAACCTCTAATTCAATCCCTTGTTCTGCTAAATTATCTTTGACAATATTTAGAATTTCTGCATGTGGTACCGGAGTAGCTCCAACCTTTAAAACATCAGCTGCCTGAATAGGGGCTACAACAAAAGCCAATATTATGAAAAGACCAATCACACCATTAATAATTCTGTTATTTTTCATTTTTATCCACTCTCCTTTTATACTCTCTACTCTCTTCTTAATTTCTATGATCAAACGAATTTGCTAACTTATTACCTGCCCATTGAATCAACTGCACAACAACAACAAGTATAATAATAGTTTCTATCATAATGCCAAGTTTAAATCTTTGATAACCATACCTAATTGCTATATCGCCAAGTCCACCTCCTCCAACAGCACCTGCCATAGCAGAATAACTAACTAAACTAATTGCTGTTAATGTAATACCTAAAATAATTGCTGGTAACGCTTCAGGTAACAATACCTTATAAACAATCTGCCAGGGAGTTGCCCCCATTGCTTCTGCTGATTCTATAACACCCTGGTCTATTTCAAGTAAAGCATTATCAACAATTCTTCCCATAAAAGGAATAGCGGCCAGGGCCAGCGGTACAACTGCAGCAGTGGTTCCAATTGAAGTACCTACAATCATTCTAGTAAATGGTATTACCGCCACCAATAGAATAATAAAAGGTATTGACCGCCCAATATTAATAACACCATTAAGTAAATTATTAATTGCTTTATTCGGAAATATATTATCTTCTCTTGTAATTGTTGTAATAACACCAAGAGGTACTCCTAATAAAACTGCAAATAATAAAGAAAGTCCAACCATATACATTGTTTCCTGTAATCCTTCCAAGATTAGTTGATTATAACGAAACAAAAAATTAAGTAATTGATTCACCTTCTAACACCTCCACCTGTAAACCTTGCTCTTGCAAAAATTGAATGCTAGCAGATAACTTTTCTTTCTTACCCTCAAGATCAATTACTAATGTACCAAATGGTACTCGTTGTATTTCATCTATATTCCCATATAAAATATTAGCATCAATATCAAACTTTTTCACCAAATAAGAAATCAGAGGTTGGTGTGTATTCTCTCCTAGAAAAGAAACTCTGAGCAATATACCCGGCTTATGCTGGGAATCACTTAAATATTCAGCAACACGAGGCGGTAGTTCAAAATCTATCACTGACTTAATAAATTTCTTAGTCAAAGGTTTTTTAGGTTTAGAAAAAATCTCTAAAACAGTGCCCTCTTCTATTATCTTACCTGCCTCGATCACCGCTACTCGATCACAGACTTCTTTGATAACCTCCATCTCATGGGTGATCAAAATAATTGTAAGATTCAGCTCATCTCTAATCCGACTTAATAATTTCAGAATTGATTTTGTACTTTCTGGGTCAAGCGAAGAAGTAGCTTCATCAGAAAGTAATACCTGTGGGTCATTGGCTAAAGCCCTAGCAATACCCACTCTCTGCTTTTGTCCGCCAGAAAGTTGCGCGGGATAATGGTCAGCTCTATCTGAAAGTCCAACAAGTTCAATCAATCTCTTAACACGTTGTTTCCTTTCTTTTTTAGCTATACCAGCAATCTCCAAAGGGAAACTAACATTACCCCTGACAGTACGTGAAGATAATAAATTAAAATGTTGAAATATCATAGCAATTTTTTGTCTTTCTTTTCTAAGTAAAGCAGCTGATAGACTAGTTAATTCAGTATTATCAATTATAATTTCACCTTTTGTTGGCTTTTCCAATAAATTTAAGGTCCTGATCAAAGTACTCTTACCTGCACCACTTGGACCTATGATACCGAATATTTCTCCAGCTGCAACTTTTAAATTAATTCCAGAAATTGCCTCTATATCACCTTGACTAGAATTATACCTTTTTGTTAAATTTTTGACACTTATCAAAAATATCACCCTTTACTTTAAATAAAAAAAAGCCACTCTATCAAGAGCAGCCTGCAATTCAACTCTCATCTACCATAACCAGTTATTATCTGGAAATGCAGGAATTAGCACCTTACCTTATCTCAGGTAGGTTGCCGGGCATCTACGGGCCAGTCCCTCCGCCACTCTTGATGATTTTTTTATTGTCTTCTTACTAATTTATATAGTAGTTTACCACTAATTATTCACACTGTCAAGCTAATTTTCCTTGGAATTTTCTGTTAAACCATTAATTAAAATATCAGCAACTTCCGGTCTAGTCATCTCTACAGGTGGTCTCTGGCCTTTGCGCAACAATTCTCTCACTTTTGTACCACTTAAATAAATATGATCTTCAGCTAAGTGGGGACAAGTTTTAGTTGTTGCTAACTGTTTGCATTTACTACAATAAAAAGCATATTCAAAACACATTGCTTTAATTAATAAATCATCTTCACTTAAATCAGCAAAAATTTCCTGAGCTGCATATGTATCATAATAATTGCCAACACCTGCATGGTCACGTCCTACAATAAAATGAGTACAACCATAATTCTGTCTGCATATCGCATGCAAAATTGCTTCTCGCGGACCAGCATAATGCATACGTACCGGGAAAATAGCCATCACATAATTTTCAGTTGGATAATAATTATTTAAGACCTCATTATAACTGGCAATTCTTAATTCGGCCGAAATATCATCACCTTTTGTATAGCCAGTTAAAGGTGAAATAAATAATCCATCCGCAGATTCTAAAGCAGTCTTTTGTAAGTATTCATGAGCCCTGTGAATAGGATTCCTTGTTTGAAATGCAACAATTTTATCCCATTTTTTTTCACGAAAAATACTTCTAGTCTGATATGGAGTCAAATAGTAATTTGGAAATTTTCTTTTGATTTTTCGCAATAATGTAATTTTCCCACCTAATAACATTTCACCCCGACGATATAACTCTGCAACTCCAGGGTGTTCAACCTGATCTGTCTGATAGACTAACCTGGCTTCTTTCTCTAGCTCTGGTTCATAAATATCACTTATCTGCAAAATTGCAAATATTTTTCCTTCTAAGTTAGCTAGAGTAATCCATTCGCCAATTTCAAACTTTTCTCCCACCGTTTTACTTATTCCCATTACCAAAGGAATTGGCCAGAGAGTCCCATCTTTAAGTCGCATATTTTCTATTACTTGCCGATAATCTTCGCCATCCATAAATCCTTCCAGAGGACTATAAAGACCTTCTGCAATATTCTCCACCGCTCTTAATTGTTCATCATCTAGATAAAGTCGTGGCCATTGTTCTGCTTCAACAAATAATTCCTGTAGAGCTTCTGGAGACGCCTTTCTATTTACTAAATTTCCACCATGAGCATTAATCAAGACAAATACCTCCTAATCTAGAATAGCATCTGTCTTTATAATATGTTTATTATATTTAATTGTGATTAGCTCTTCTGCCGGCTACAGAATAGAATTTATGAAGTTGAGCCTCATTTAAAACCACATCACCTATATCAATTCCCGGTGAGTTCTCTCCGTGAAAATCAGACCCAGCTGTAACAACCAGATCTAATTTATCAGCTATCTGTAGATAATACTGAGCAACATCTGGACTATGCTTTGCATGATATGCTTCAATACCAGTAAGACCCTTATCTTTTAGCCCAACTATTTGTTCCAAATCCATTGCCTTACCGTGATTAATAAAATATGGATGAGCAATAACTGCTATACCCTCTGCCTTTTGAATAGTTTCAATTGCATCTTCAGGTGATAATTTAAATTTTGGGACATACGCTGCTCCCTTATTGCCAATAAATTTATCTGTAAAAGCATCAGCCATATCATTAATATAGCCAGCTTCAACCATAGTTTTAGCAATATGTGGCCTACCTAAATATTTATCTCCCGCAATTTTTTCTACTTCTTCTACCGTAATATTTACTCCTATTTTATTTAATTTAAATACCATCTCATGTGCTCTTTTTATCCTTGCTTGAAAGATTTTATCAATTGTTTTTAATAAATCTTGCTGGTAATGGTTTATGAAATATCCTAAAATGTGAATCTCGGCTTCAGCTTGAAACGTAGAAAATTCCAGGGCTGGAATAACATCAATTCCATATTCTTCACCTGCAGCTATTGCTTCATCTAAACCTTCAACAGTATCATGATCAGCTAGAGCAATAGTTGTAATTTCATTTTCAGCCGCTCTTTCAACTAATTGCCTTGGACGAAAACTTCCATCTGAATATAGCGAATGCATGTGTAAATCTGCTACCATAGTTTCCACCTCACTAACTACTTAGATTCTACCTGTTATTCTATACCAAACTAGCCCTAACCACTCATGTACAGCACTTAATGATGCATAAAGCGCGCCACGATTTGGCAAATAATCTAACCAGGACAAACGATGACTATATAGAAAACCAGAATGAATTGATAAAACCTCTATGCCTTGACTATTAAGAACCGCCCGTGAACGCAACATATGAACAGCTGAAGTCACTAGATAAACCTTATTATAATTGTTTTTGCGAGTCCATTCCTGAATAAAAAGACCATTTTCATAAGTAGTTCTAGCTTGATCTTCAGCAATATAATCTTCTGGAGGGATGCCTAAGTTAATTAACCAATTTGCAGCTACATCTGCTTCACTCATGCCACTCTGACCAATGCCAACACCCCCGCTATAAATTAAAGGTGTCTTTAGCTTTTGATAGACCTGATAACCTTTGCTTAATCGTTGTATACTATGTAGACCTGGTTTAGCATCTCCCTTGTCATAATAAATACCACCACCCATTATTACAATTGGATAAGGTTCTCCGGGTTCAACATTCATCTCTTCTGCTGTATTTTCAAGTGGAAACAGAAATATACGGACCCCAATTGCTGTTGTAAAAACTATTAAGATAAGCAGTATTATAACTGATAAATTACGCAAAATATTTTTTCGAGAATATTTAAAAATTAAAAGAGTTAATAAAAATTGAAGTAAGACCAACAAACCAGGTGGTGTCAATAAAGAAGCAATTATTTTTTCCAGCTTTAACATAAATAAGTGACCTCCCTAAGTAGACTTGATTATGATTTATTATATATTTAATTGTTAAGTTGAGCAAGTTAAATATATTTTGCAGGTTTTTGTCACATTTTATTGAATTATATAATTTAGAAGATTCTAAAGGAGAAAATTATGGCTATTTTAAATAAAATTAAAGAATTAGCAGGATTTGAAACTAAAGAAAAAGTGAATTCTGAAGCAGAATTAGAAAGAGCGGAATGCCCTGACAATAATACTCGTATTATTGCTATTGCAAGCGGAAAAGGTGGGGTAGGTAAAACTAATTTTACGGTTAACCTAGGTCTATCACTACAAAAAAATGGTCATCAGACTCTAATCATTGATGCTGATTTTGGGATGGCAAATGCCGATCTTGTCTTAGGGATAACACCAATCTATAATCTAGGGCACATTATTAAAGGTAAGTGTACATTTCAAGAAGCAATTGTTGCAGGTCCAAACAATATGCATATTTTGCCTGGAACAAGTGGTAGTGAAGAACTTATTAATATGAGTTCGATTGCCATCAAAAGATTACTTGCTACATCAGATTATATAGAAAATAAGTATGACTTTGTTTTACTAGATATCGGAGCAGGTATTCATAATGATGTTTTGAATTTTATTAGATCAGCCGATGAGTCAATAATCATCCTTACACCTGAACCAACATCAATTATGGATGCCTATAGTTTAATAAAAATCATGCAACAAAAAGGTTGTAGTCACCAAATACATTTTGTTGTTAATCAGGTTGACTCTATGCAAGAAGGAGAACTTGTTGCAAAAAAAATAACAAAAGCTGTTAGCCAGTACTTAAAACTAGATATTAAAAAAATAGGTATAATCCCATTTGATAAAAAATTACGTAGAGCAGTTAAAATTCAACAACCCGTTCTGTTGGCAAGTCCTCATACCATTTCCAGTCTAAAAATATTAGAAATAGCAGACTATATTATTGAGGGTAAAAAAACAAACCGTTCACGCGGTATGAAAGGATTTATCTACCGCATGGTCGGTTTATTTAATCAATAATTAGATTAGTATCCCTCTGGTACAATCTCAATTGCATCCCAGGCAGAAAAAATAGTATCTTTAAATCTTTTAATATCAATTATAGTTGCTGGTAAATTAATTACTTCCTTATCAGCTAACTTGTCCGAAGTTTGTTCAACTAATATTCTACCTTTTTTAAGGTCTTCAACAGTGGAAATGATTCTTTTTCTACTTAGTGGAAACAACTCAGGTGCTACAAGATAAACTGCAGCTACAACATCCCACATATAAAACCCTGTAAGACCAATCATTTCTGATGAATAGCTATACCACTCTGTAATTCTGTCTTCAATATAGGCTCTAACTGGTTTGTTATTATTTCTTTTTACTCTTTTCCAGGATTTTTCACCAAAACGAGCTGATAAACAAAGATTTCCTGACATTAAAGCAATTGGCAGTTCAGCTTTTATGACAAGTTCTGCTGCTACTGGGTCACAGGTGAAATTAACTTCATGAATTTCATCATTATTAAATGTTAAAGGATCTGTCACCCCACCCATTAAAACTACTTCTTTAAGATTGTTTAAAAAATTATTATCAATTTCATATGCAGCTTTCAGATTAGTAAGTGGTCCAGTTGCCAGCAGGGTAAATTCACCTGGACTTTCAGCTGCCATCTTAACCAGAAAATCAGCAGCAGGTGTAGCAAGATCATTCTGATCTTTAGCACCTTTATGATGTGGAATATTATTAATTTTAAAATCAGCTAACATTTGTTCAGTTGCCTGGAAAGTATCTTCAATAGTACTATTACCAAAAACGCTAGTTATTCCCTTTAATTCAATATTCGGGCTACCTAACAAAAATAATAAAGTTAGACCGTCATCAACATCTTTTTTGGGTATACCGATTGAATTATCACAATCAAAAATTACTTTTCTCATTTTATCCTCCTGTCGTCATCTTAAATAAGCTTTTCTACTCTATACAATGTTTTTCTACAAAAAAATAAAAAATCCTCTTTTATTCTAGCTAGTCCATATTTAGCTTATGTTTAGACCATATATATAATAAATTATTAATTACTTCCTTTTCCACGTTTAAAATAATATATAATTCCTCCAATTAAAATTAAAGCTATTAAATACATATCATATCCCCCTATACTAAATAACGCCAGGCCAGTAATAATGCAAGAAATAAAGGTATCCAGCTAAGTTGATCCGAAAAACTTCGATAAATAAAATCATGAGTTTTGCCGGACAGTTTATATATACCTCTTAAAAAATAATGCTCTACAATCTTCTCCGTATCAAACTTAAGCGAAGCTTTCCCTATTTTATTTAATAAAACCTCTATTTTATTAAATAAAACATCAATCTCAAGATATTCCTTTTCCTTAGTTCTAACCCAATTTAATTTTTCCAATATCAGATATGCAACTAATAAATATAAAATAGTCTCGCCTATCCCACTTCCTAGAGGAAAGCTAAATGAATCAAGTGCCGGCAACCAATAATTTAATAGATCTGGATAATTACCAAGTAAAAGAATTATTAATAATATGGGAATATTTATAAATAAATCTATGCTAAAATTTATTTTATAATTATTTAATCTCAGCAGAAATGCTTTTTGTTTACCCTGAAAAATAAATAACCAGTATAATAATCTTAAAGTATACAAAAATGTTAATAGACCACCTAAATAAAAAATTATTAATAATAGCGGACCAGGTAAAGAATTTTTTATTAAATATTTGCTATTAAAACCCGCCAAAAACACTACCCCTGATAATGAAAAAGAGAAGCCAAAAATAGTAATTATCTTAAATAAACTATAATTAAAGCGAGCAGCTAACTCATAAATATTTTGAGTGCCTGATTTATTTATAATATCATCTAGGTTAATAAAAAAACCTGTTTTCGTTAGAGCATGGATAATAATATGTAAAACTGCTCCATAATAGCCATAGACTGTACCACTGCCAATTCCAATTGCAATCAGACCAAGCTGGCTCAGAGTACTGTATGCCATTAACACTTTAAGTTTTACTTCTAATAAGGCTTTAACTCCACCGTAGATTAACATTAATATCCCAGCATAAAATAAAAGTGCATTACCCTGTTCAGGAATGATTACTTTCAATAAGATAATATAGCCAAGTTTTACAACCCAACCAGAGGAAATTGCGTTTACTAAGCCTGAAGAATTCGCATAAATGGCAGGTAGCCAGAAATGAAATCCAAATAATGCACTTTTTGTGGCAAGACCAACTATTAATATATTCTGTAAAAAAGTAGAATTAATTATTCCAACTTCAGCATATCCATTATTAATTATCACTAAAACTGCATATAATAAAATACTACTCCCTGCAAATTGAATCAAAAAATACTGCTTAACTAATTTCCAATCATCCCAGGCAAACATTAAACTGGTTGTTAAAGTAACAAACTCCCAACCGCCAAGGAAAACTATCCATTTATCCGTTCCAATTACAATTATAAAACTCACCAGATAAATTATTGTTAACATCACAAAATAAATTTTATTTTTTTTTAATTTTTTCCAAGCATAGATAATCGTAAGTAATGTAACTAAAATACCGGTTATAATCATTATTTGAACTAAATTATTATCTGTAACTGCTGGCAACATTTACTTATCCTCCCAAGATTAAATTAATATAATTTTGAGGATTTATTAATTCTTTAATTCCTTCTTGTAAAGGTAATTCAAATAAGCGGAAAGAAAATCCTGTCAATATGATCATTCCTACAAATATATATATTACTGTAGTAACCAATTTTTCACGATAAAAAACAGACAAAATAGGCCTATTATATATTTCATTTTTTAAATCACTAGCAGATAATTTGATTTTTTCATATCCTTTAGCTATAAATCTAAGATAATAAAAAACTGCACTCAAACTACCCAGAACAACAACAATTGCACCAAAATGATGTTGAATCTTTAAGAAAGCCATTATTATATACCATTTACTAAAAAATCCAATAAATGGAGGCATACCTATCATGCTTAAAGTAAGTAATATAAAACCAACAAAAATACCTTTATTCTGGTGTCCTACCCCAGCAAAATCATCTATATGATTTGACTTAGTATATTGCAACAGATAGCCAGTACTTAAAAAAAGTCCTGTCTTCATTAATAAATGACTAATAATATGTAACAAACCTCCGTAAAATCCTGTTTCAGTATTTAGCAAAAAAACCGCTAAAATCATACCAATATGACCGATACTAGAAAAAGCAAGCATTCTTTTAATATCTGATGCTTGTAAAGCAAAAACGTGACCAAACAAACTTGAAACCAAGGCCAGATATACTAAAAAAGATGCAATATTAAACTCTAATAAAAATTCAAATCCAATCACTATCCAAAATAGTCTAATAAAAATATATAAATATACTTTCAATAAAACACCTGAAAGAAGAGCACTTAATGAACTCGGACAAGCACTATGAGCTTTGGGAAGCCAGAAATGAAAAGGAAATATCCCAATCTTTATCAATAAACCAATTAAAAATATCGATATTATTGTCAACTGCATGTTATTCTCAATCTCAGCAAAATGCTGAGCCAACTGAGCCATATTTAAACTGCCGATATTAAAATATAATAAAATCACTCCTACAAAGAAAAACAAACCGCCAATAACTCCATAAAACATATATTTTATAGCAGCTTCTGTAGCATGTTTATTCCTTTTAAAGGCAACTAAAGGTGCAGATGTAACAGTCAAAAGCTCAATAAATACGTATAGATTAAACATATCCCCTGTTAAAATAGCCCCCTGCATTGCTCCCAATATTAGAAAAAATAAAACATAATATTTTCCTTCATGATGCCCAATAAAACCAATCGAATAAATTATAATAAAAAATAAAGCAAAACTTATTAATGAGGAAAAAATCAAACTCACACTATCCATGACGAGATTAATACCAAAAGGTGGACCCCAGCCACCTAGATAATAAGTTAGAAAAAATTTTCCTGCTTTTAAATCTGAAAAATAACTTATTATGATATAAATAGAAATAGATATTTCAATTACTCCACCAATTATGACAAGATAACGTCTCAGTAATTTATTATATAAATCCAATAATGGTATTAAAAAGGCTACAACTAAAGGGATAATTATTAACAATAAAATACTTATAGAAATCATTCGTTTAGTCCCTCCAATTTATTACTATCAATTGTATCCGCAAATTTATTTAACTCAATAATGAAAGTAAGCAAGAGGGCAGTTGTGCTTGCTCCAATTATAATTCCTGTTAAGGTTAGTGCTTGGGGAACAGGATCATTAAAACTAGCTGCAAATTTATTTAAATGATAAATAGGGACACTTTTCCCGGTATCACTAACTGCTATCACCCAAAAAAACACAGCTATTTCCATAATATTTAAGCCAATTACCATTTTTATTAAATTATTTTTATAAATTACAGTATAAAGACCTAACAAAAATAAAACGGTAAAAACCAGGTGGTGAAGCAAGGCTAAAACTCCTCTCCAAAAGTTTTCTGAATCATGCTATAAAAAACAATAGCCAGTCCAGCTCCGACCTTAAAACCAATACCAATATTTATTAATGGAATACTACCTGCACTGATTAAAGTGCCAGGACTATGTGTCAAGAAATCTAAATTATCTAAAAAGAAACCATCAAATAAAATACCTAAACCTCCAATTATGATAAATACTAATGCTCCACCTGTCTCAAAAGTAGTCTTTAATTCTGGGCTATAACGTTTATAATCAAATGCACTTCCATATACAATACTAAAGATAATAGATATCGCAGCAAGGATAACTCCACCTTGAAATCCACCACCTGGAGTTAGATGACCATGTGTAATTACATATAAGCTAAATAAAGCTATAAAAGGTGTTAATATACCTAAAGTCCTTTTAACAATAAATGAAAGCCCATGTGAAGATACAGGAAGCATTTTACGTGACAGGATAAGGACTATTCCACTAACTGCAGCAAAAATTACCGTACTTTCCCCTAAAGAATCAAAACCACGGTAATCATAAAGAATAGCTGTTACTAAATTTAGTGCCCCAGTCTGTTCTAAACCAAAGCCAATATAATAATCTGACAGACTAAAAGTTATTAATTTTTCTTCTGGTAGTTCTGCAAAATTTATTAATAATAAGAAAGCCAGTCCTATAAAAAGTAAGCCAACAAGAAATTTTTTCATTTTATCACATCCTTATTTACTCTTTTCTCGAATCTGGCTAATAGCACTCATGTAAATCGCTGTATTTAAACCTGCACCAATAACAGCCTCGGCCAATGCAACATCTGCCGCTTGATAGAGCAAATATAGTGTTGTTAGAATAACAGAAACTACCGAAAGAAAGATTATGGAAATGACTTCATCTTCAAAATAAACTGCCATAACTGCAGCAATAATTAAAAATAGCAATAGTAAATATTCTAGATAAATCATTCGGAATCTCTCCTAAGATATGTTGAATATTCGTCAATTGTTTTCTCAACTGGTAGGGCGATTCCTCGCTTATACGATGCCTTTGCTATCGCATGGGTTGCCATTGGATTGGAAAATAAAAAAAATCCTCCCACCAATAATATTTTTAAGCTTAATAAAAAATCCCAAACATAAATCGCTGAGCCTACACATACTAACACAGCACTTATGGTCAAAACCACTGCCCCGGCATGTATTCTTGTATATACATCTGGAAATCTAATTAAACCAATAACTGTAACAATTGCAAAAAATGCCCCCATAATCATTAACAAGTATGCAAAAGTTAAACGAATAATCATTATTTGTAAAGTTCACCTCTCTCAAAATATTTAGCATATATTAATATATCAATAAATAATAAAATAGCGTAGGCCAAAACTATATCTATCAATAGATAGACATCATAATAGAGTGCTAACATTAACATTACAAGTGACATGAAAATTCCAATTGTATCTGCCGCAATCAATCTGTCAGTAATTGTTGGTCCTTTAATGACTCGATAAACAGCAATCATAGACATAACTGTAAAAAAAATAGCCAGTCCGGTTATCAATGATAGATCACCTCCAACCATTTCTCAAATCTTCCCAATAACGCTTTTCTCGTCTCGGCCTCTTCCTTTGTTTCCACATCAAGCCAATGAATATAATAACACCTTTCTGACTTATCAAAATCTACCGTTAAAGTTCCAGGTGTCAGTGTAATTAAATTAGCTAATAATGTAATTGCTGTTACATCAATCAAATGAGTCTTAACTTTAATGATTCCAGGATTCAAATCCAATTTTCTACTAAAAGCATAACGAGATACTTTTAGAGCTGCTATAAAAGCCTCATAAAAAAATACTGGTATAAATGCAATAATTAAGCAGAATTTTTTAAGATGAGTAAAAACATTGTTATCAAGACTCATTTTTCTAAAAAGCATATCAGAAAAAAAATAACTTACCAATAAGGAGGCCGCTCCTCCAACCAAAAAAACATCCCAAGTAAGTTTCCCAGCAAATATGATCCAGACTATCATTAGACTCAAAAAAGTGTATATTTTCTGTCGCATATTTCCTCCATATAAAGACTTTTTTCCATTATATCATAATTAAAATACTTATTGTAGTTCAACCCAGATTGACCAACCTCTACCCTCTTGACCTCTGACCATAAAGTCGGCAAAGCCTTCTTCATCTGTTGTAACTTTTTTTTCAATGTGACCAGTAAAATCATAAAAGGTAGTTTTAGGCTTCAAAGAGTTTATTTTTTTACTAATAATTCGTCCACTATTATTACGAGTTATCATCATGACTAAACCACTTTTTTTAATTTCTTCATTACCTTCACGAATATATGAGTAAGTCTGTTGGTCATTACTATCTGTTTCAAAGCCAGCTCCATAAGCAAATTTATTGCGCGCAGCTAATAAAACGTCTATTTTCTCTTTCATCTTTCGAGTATAATAGTCTTTCCAATAAACTACTGGAATCCCGTTCTCTCTCATTAATATGTAAGTATAGGCCTGATATTTAAAATTACTAATTGATTGAGTATTATATTCATTAGGCAGATCCCTATCCGTATCATGGGTATCTACAAAAGTGACAGCACGGTCTTTATATCCTTCTTGATTGACAAGACCTCGCCCCCCTAACCATCTCATATCTAAATTTCCATTTACCATCTCAACAAAAGCTCTTCTCAAGGGAAAATCAAATACATTTAATAACGGATGTCCAATTTGATTTAAATAATCAATTAACTGCTCAACACCATTTAACCAGGCTTCACCCACAAAAAATAAATTTTTATCAGTTGATTTTTCAATCTCATTAATCCAATCTGAAATAAAACCATTATCAATATGTTTAACTGCATCAAGGCGAAAGCCATCAAAGTTAATGTCATTAATAATCCATTTACCCCAACTAATTACATCCTCTTTTACATTGGGATTTGTATAATCAATATCTGCACCCATCAGATAATCATCATCATAAGACCAATCCCAACTCTTCCCTTGCAACAGATATTTACCAATTTTTTTGGTGCTTGCATTCCAATCAACTCCATCAAAGGAGTTCCAATTATACTTATAATAACTGTAGTGATTGCCTCGTCCAGGAAAATTAAATTTTGTCCAAACTTTTGCTTTTTTACCGTTATTAACCTCAACCTCTTCTAGCTCATCAGCACCAAATCTATGGTTTAAAACAGCATCATAATATACTTTTAACTCTTCAGCATGAAGAGCAGTTATTGCCTTTTCCAGATCTTCTTTAGTACCATATTTAGTTCTAATACTACCTTTTTGTTTAAATTCTCCTAAATCCCAGAGGTCATATGTCCCATAACCGACATCATAAATACCTGCATGCCCTTTATTTGCAGGGGGAAGCCAGACTCCTGTAAATCCTGTCTTTGCAATTTTAGCAGCTCGTTTTTCTAAAAGCTGCCATAAATTTTTTTCTTCTGGATATGCATTACTATATGGTTCTTCTTGCATTTCCCAATAAAATGTTTGCAATATTGTCTGATTCATAAGCTCACACCTCTTTTTTAAAAAGAGGTAGTCATAAATGACTACCTCAAATATCAATAATTATTCAACCCAACCTCGAGCCTTCATTGCTTCATTTAACCTTTGAATAGCAACTATATAAGCTGCCACCCGCATCGTAACGTTTCTCTCTAGATGAGTTTTATATACTTTATTAAAAGCCTCTACCATAATTCGCTCTAATTTAGAATCAACTTCTTCTTTTGTCCAATAATAATTATACATATTTTGCACCCATTCAAAATATGAAACTGTTACCCCACCAGCATTTGCCAAAATATCAGGTATTACAATAATGCCATTATCTGTTAATATTCGGTCAGCATCAGGTGTAGTTGGTCCGTTTGCAGCTTCAGCAATCAATTTACAATTAACTTTCTTTGCAATTTCAGGAGTAATTTGATTTTCTAATGCAGCTGGAACCAAAATATCACATTCAAGTGTTAATAAATCTTCATTTGAAATCCTTTCAGAATCACTATAATCACAAATTGTACTATGATCAGTTTTATGAGATCTCAATTTAAAAGGATCCATCCCTTTAGGATTATAAACACCACCACAAGAATCATTAGCTGCTATTATCTTACAACCTAGCTCATGTAAAAATTCAGCACTAAAACTACCAGCATTACCATAACCCTGCACAACTACCCTTGCACCTTTTAAATCTATAGAAAGAGCTTTGGCAGCTTCCCGGACTGTATACATCAACCCTCTTGCAGTTGCAGAATCCCGGCCAAATGATCCTCCTAATACTAGGGGTTTACCTGTAACTAGACCAGGAGAATTTACACCTTTGATTTTTGAAAACTCATCCATAAACCAACTCATAACTTGTGAGTTAGTATAAACATCAGGCGCAGGAATATCCTTATTAGGTCCAATAATTGGGGAAATAGCTTGAATGAAACCCCGACTTAATCTCTCTAATTCACCGATGGAAAGTTTTTTAGGATTACACTCTACCCCACCTTTTGCTCCCCCATAAGGGATCCCAACCAGAGAACACTTATAGGTCATCCAAGCTGCTAATGCCTTAACTTCATTTTCATCTACTTTCGGGTGAAATCTAATGCCACCTTTAGTCGGCCCAAGTGCATCATTATGTTGGCACCGTATTCCATTAAATATATTAATACTTCCGTCGTCCATCCGAACAGGTATTGATACTTTTAATGTTCGCACAGGTTCTTTCAACAACAATTTAATTTGTGGATCTAAGTCCAGCTCATCTGCTGCATCATCTAGCTGTTTTAACACCACATCATAGACATTAAAATCTTGTGACATAATATTTACCTCCAGTTAAAGTTTTAACCCAAAATGACAGAAAATTATTATTTTTTCAAATTAATAATTCGCCGAACAATTTAGAACTCCTTTAATTAATATGTGAATTCACTTTTAAAATGAGGTAAATATTTCAATAATTTCATCATAATCCTAACTAAAATTAAGAGGTTAAATTTGGATTATCTGTCAGTTCTTTTCCATAGCGTAAACTATTACGCAAATCACTTAACATATTATCAACTTTTTTTAGTTTAATCAATAATTCTTTTTCAAAATCTTTTGTTTTAATTATTTTTTCAATGCCACCATTGTTTATAACAATCCTTTTATCCCCCATCAAGGCTAGAATTGGATCATGGGTTGCCATTAAAACTATCTTGTTTTCCCCAACTAATAGATCTAATGCTTTTTCTCTATCTATCCCAGCATTTTCAATTTCATCAATTAAAATGATAGGTGATCTGCTCAAAATTGCAGTATCTGCAATCATTAAGGCACGAGACTGACCACCACTTAAACTAGTTATCTGTGTATCAGCAGAAAATTTTTCTCCAGCCAAAAAATTCGCTTCAGTTATTACTCTAGCAACTATTTCATCCTCATTTTTTACCAGTCGGCTTGCTGCATGAAGTCTAATAAATTCTTCCACACCCAGATCCATCACAAAGTTCATATTTTGAGATAACTGGGCAACTAGTTTTTTACCTCCAGAAAATCTCCAACTAAGATCAGGTTTTTGCCCATTTATTAAGATACTTCGTTCGGTAGGAGTATCAGCCTGTGCAGTCCATTCTATATCTGCGAGCAAGCGACTTTTACCTGAACCAGTTGGACCTACGATAGAAATAATTTCTCCTGCATGAACCTTTAGCTCAGCAAATTTTTCTGCCTGTTCATCTTTATCTTTACCAGCTAAAATTGTTAAGGACTGAACAGTATTATTATCATCGCTTTCACCGATAAATTCTTGCATTTGTTCAATATAGTTATCTAAACTAGCTTCTAATTGCTTGATATCTAAACCAAGATCTTCCTTTTGCTCTAATGTTAATTGTTGATATAATTGGCTAATAGTGAGTTCTTGGTCATCTATCGAAAGTTGTTGATCTTCTAAAAATGTTTTAGCATAAGGATATTTTTCTAATATTTTTTTAATTTTCATATTTTTAAGTTCTTTATTCATTTTGATCACCTAAATTTATTTTTCTAACATTACCTAGTTGATGTTCTTCGCCAATTCTTGTTTCACCCAGGCAATATGAACACATTGCTGATGGCATAGAAAATCGCAATTGTTTGCCTTTGACAGTTTCAATATTTAACTCATCATCATAGAGTAAAGTACTAAACTCAAAAGCCCCTTGACCAGTCAATCCATTGACATGCATTACCATTGCTCTTGGGTTAACAGTCATCACTCGGGAAGCAAAGACCTCTCTTTCTGCCTGTGATACGATATCTCCTTTGGTAATAATAACAATATCTGCTGTTTTTAACATCGGTCCAATTTTTTTGGGGGTATTGATGCCACTTAAATTATCAATCACACAAATTGCCTTAATATCTTTAATATAAGGTGAACATCGATTACACAAACCTGCACTTTCCGTAATTAATAGATCTAAGTCATTAGCTAGTCCCCATTGGACTACTTCTTCAATGTTGCTAACAAAATAATGGTCAGGGCAGAGTGAACCAGAAAGCCCCTTTTTGACAGGAATACCTGCCTTTTCGTAAAGTCTATCATCATCAGTATATAGACAATCAAACTTAACCACACCAACTGCTATATCACGGTTTTGCAAAGCATCAATTGTTTTTAAAATAACAGCCGTTTTACCGGATGAAGGTGGGCCAGAAAAGGTCACTAAATTCATCTAATCTCTCCCCTTTACAGCTTGCTCAAAAATATTTTCCATCTCTAATAATAATTCACCTGGATCTTTTTCTCTTAAAAAGTCCCAGCCAGGCCACATAAACTTACTATTTTCGGGTAAATTATTATCAACTTCTGGGTGTACACTTGGAAAAAGTCCTTGCTCTGCTAAAATTTTGCCAACTTGTGCAGATGAAAAAAAGTCTACTAGGGGTTGTATTTGCGGCAAACTTGCTTCTTTAATTAACATGAAAATTGGACTTATAATCGCTCCATCTTCTGGCCACACAAACTCCATATGAGTAAATCTTTTAGCCATTCTTGTGAAAAAATATGGCATAATTGTTACTGCTGGTTCCCCACTTTTTTTCTGACCTCCACCTTTGACCATCTGTGCAGGATGAAGTGATTTTTGCAAATTTTTACCCAGAGCTGTGACTCCATTCTTACCATATTTTTTATAAATATTGAGTAATATAGCATTAAATAGATCAAAATCACTAACAGGTAGACTAATACTATTCTTAAAATCATCTTTAAACAGATCTTGCCAGCTTCTTGGCACTTCACGCTCACCTAACTCTTCTTTATTAACTAAAAAGACTGCTGGAACAACACCCAAAACAGCATAATCTCCGGCTGGATCAAGTAAATTAATATTATCTTTCCTAAAATCATAATTAAGTTTATTCAGTCCTGAACTATCTTTAAAAACACCTTGTCTCCTATATTTATCAATTAATTTTCTATCAAAAAACAAATCAAAACCTGCTGATATAAAAATATCTGATAGTTCTTCTGCATCAGGACCTACCGCAAGTTTATCCTTTAACCAATCTACCCCTGATGAAGCCGCTCTTAAATCAAGCCCAACATCAAAATTAAGTTCATCAATTTTTTGATTAAGTGCCTCCAGCAAAGGAACACGAACAGGACAGGGTAATAACCCTTCAACATTAACATCTTCACTTAACTTATTCTCTTTCATTGTAGAATCAACTTGTTTTCTCTTTTGTTCTATTTCAGAAATTAACAAATCTTCTAATCTAGTAAGGTTAATATTTCTTAATTTAGCTGCCTGTTTTAAAGTTACTGCTTTACCGAACTTTTCTCTTTTGCTTGAATCCCTTATTTGTTTAAATCCTCTACTTACTAAAACATCTATAGTTTCTGGATATTTTTCTGTTATCTCCCAGAGATTATCTTCTGCTAAAAAATAATTTTCAGCCATTTATACCACTCCTTTTTTAAATATTATATATAAAGTTTAGCATTTTACTCAACTTTATTCTGTGACTTATATCACTCTTCATCCTTTATTTTATTATTCCAATCAGATATAATTAAATTACATAAATAATTAGGGGGTCATATTGTGCCAGCTGTTGATAAAACAACTTTTTTTTCGCGTTTAAATCAAAATGAGATTAAAAAAATTAAAGATATTGCAATTAATAAATCATATAAAAAAGGTGAATACATATTCTATGAAGGTGATCCAGGGAATCAATTCTTTATGATTATAAAGGGAAAAGTAAAACTTGTTAAAATGATTGCCAATGGCGATGAGCATATCCTGAGCATATTCACTAAAAATGATATTATTGCTGAAGTGGTCGCTTTTGATCATGGTAATTATCCAGCTAGTGCAGTAGCACTTGAAGAAACTCAACTTGCTGTCTTTGCCAATAATTCAATTGAAGAGTTAATAGAAAAAAATCCGCAAATTGGTCTGAAATTATTAAAGGAAATGAGTGCCAGACTCAGGAGATCACAACAAGTAATCAGAGACCTTGCACTTAAAGATAGTCCTGGTAAAATGATTGGAATTTTAAAGGTTTTAGCAAAAAAACATGGTAAGAAAAAAGGTAATAAAATTGAAATTGATCTACCCTTAACCCAACAGGAAATTGCTAATATGATTGGTACATCCCGTGAAACGGTTTCGAGAATTTTCAGGAAGTTCGAAGAGGATGGTATCTTGAAGACATCACGCAATAAAATTGTTATTTTAGATATTAATGAATTTAACTAAAAGAACGGCATACAGTTTAAACTGTATGCCGTTCTTAGTTTTTTCTTATTCAGCCATGATAGCTGCAACATCTTCTTTTACTTCACCAGTTGGTTTTATAGCAAATTTTTCAACTAATACTTTTAATACATTATCTGATACAAAGGCTGGTAGTGTTGGTCCAAGACGGATACCTTTGACTCCCAGACTTAATAACGCCAATAATACTGCTACAGCTTTTTGTTCATACCATGCAATATCATAAGATATTGGCAAGTCATTAATATCATCAACACCCATTGCTTCTTTTAATTGTAAGGCAATATAGGCCAGTGAGTAAGAGTCATTACATTGTCCGGCATCCAATACTCTTGGAATACCTCCAATATCTCCTAAATCTAATTTATTATAACGATATTTAGCACACCCTGCTGTCAAAATTATTGCATCTTCTGGCAATTCTTTTGCGACTTCAGTAAAGTAATCACGATCTTTAAAGCGACCATCACAACCTGCCATTACCACAAACTTACCTATGTCACCAGCTTCAACTGCAGCAATCACCTTATCTGCTACACTCATAACAGTATTTCTAGCAAATCCACCTGGAATAGTTCCTTCTTCTATCTGTACTGGTGGTTTACAACTTTTTGCCTGTTCTATTAAAGCAGAGAAATCTTTAGCTTCTCCTTCATTACGGTCAGCAATATGCTTAACATCAGTGTAACCAGCCATTCCTGTAGTATAAATTCGATCTTTATATGTATCTTTAACCGGAACAATACAGTTTGTAGTCATTAAAATAGGACCATTAAATTTCTCAAACTCGACATTTTGTTTCCACCATGCATTTCCATAATTACCGACAAAATGATCATATTTCTTAAAAGCAGGATAAGAATTAGCTGGTAGCATTTCACTATGTGTATAGACATCTACGCCAGTACCCTGAGTCTGTTCTAACAATTCTTCCATATCTTTAAGATCATGTCCACTAATTAAGATACCTGGATTGTCGCCAACACCAATATTTACTTCTGTTGGTTCAGGATGACCATAAGTAGATGTATTAGCTTCATCTAATAAAGCCATTGTATTAACTGCAAATTCCCCTGTTTCCATAACCAGACCAACCAATTCATCTACTGAAAGACTGTCATTAGTAGTTGCAGCCAGGCTTCTTTGTAAGAAACGATAAATATCTTCTTTTTCCTTACCAAGTACTCTTGCATGGTCACCATAAGCAGCAATACCTTTCATACCATATGTAGCCAGTTCCCTCAAAGAACGAACATCTTCATTTTCAGTATTAAGTACTCCCACTTCTTTCCCTTTTTGATAATATTCTGCTATATCATCTGTATACCAAGTAGCCACTTCAGGCAAATCACCACTAAATTCTTCTCCATGCTTATTTTCATAAACTTCTTCAAATTCAGCTTTAACTTCATCTCTTAATTGAAAAGCATCCTGAATAAGTTCTTCAAATCTTTTTTCATCAAAATTAGCATTTGTGATAGTAGCAAACAAAGCTTCCATTAAAAATGGACCCGTCTTTTTATTTAAATCAAGCCCCTCGTCTTTTGCCTTTTCGGCATAAACAGAAATACCTTTTAAAATATATACTAAAAGATCTTGCAAGTTAGCAACTTCTGCTGACTTACCACAGACACCTCTTACCGTACAACCCTCATTTCGGGCAGTTTCTTGACACTGATAACAAAACATATCCATCAACAATTCCTCCTTCATAAAATTATCTAGCAAATATAATTATATAATAATTAATAACTATTTCTATGATATATATCACAAAAGAAATTGTTTTTTGTACTATTTTCGTTTTCCTGGACGAAAATGTCCTCCTCTAGTAGAGCGCGAATCAAGAATATTAATAAATTTTGCATTCACATTTTCATCAACCAATTCAAAGAGGTGATTTAAATCTCTTCTTTTTAATGTAACAAATAAAATTTGTTTACTGCCTTCTAGACCCTGAGCTTCAACAACTGTAACTCCATAACCGCCTTCTCTTAAAGAGGCAACTAATTTATTGTTATTATTTGTTATAATATTTACTGTAATCTGACCTATTGCCATTTTTTCTTCAAAAAAACTACCAAAATAATTACCAGCTGCAAATCCTAATGCATAAATAATTAAATTAAAAGGGTTATCAAGAGTTGTTACTACCTGGTTTAAAGCAATTATGTAAACGATGACTTCCACAAAACCAATTAAAGCAGCATAAATCCTTTCACCTTTAAAGATCATCAATGTTCTGATTGTACCCAGTGATACATCCGTTACCCTGGCCACAAAAATTAGCAAACCTCCAATAATTAATTCATTCAAAACTAATAACACTCCCTTTTTATTTTATTATACTACAAATTAGCTAAAAAACCACACCCTTATTGATTTTATAATAAATAAAAGAAAAATCCCCCTATTGCAAGGGGGATTAAGTTTAATTACAATTTTGCTTATTTCTTTTTATTGAAAAATTCCCTGTAGTCACGCTCTTTCACCTGGCTATTTTTTGTTTCACAATTACCAAAGAATTTTCTAAAGTCTCTTGTACTAATATCAATCATTAAAATCATCCTCCTTATAAAATTATTTACTTATTGTCTTATGATCTTATATATAGTATAAACAAATAAAGAGGATGTGTTTAGTAACTATTTAACAAAAACAAATTTATTTTTTAATATTCTTCCAGATGATACCATTCGGCGTCCTCTAACCAAGTATTTGGCCTATTAACTAACTTAATAATATTTTCAATAATTCTTTCGTGCTTTTTTTCTTCTTTTGCTAATTCATTAAAAACCCTTTGCACATGTGGCAACTCTGACTCTTCTGCTTTTTTAATATAATACTCGTAACTTTTTGTTTCCATAGCAAGTGCTTTATTATACACATCAACCTGCTCTGCTGTTAATGGATTTTCAGGAAGTTTTGCCGCTATTTTATCAAATGCTGTTTTAGCATATGGCAAAATATCAGAGACTACTTCTCCCACCTTTTTATCGGCTTTTAGCTGTTTTACTATGTTTTCATGTTTGCGTTCTTCTTCTGCAAGTTCCCTAAATACACTTTTTAGTCCCTCTTGCTCAACTTCTTCGGCACACTTTTCATAATACTCACGGTTCTCTCTTTCAAAATTAATTGCAAATTCATAAATATCCATATTATTACCTCCTCATTTAATTTCTAGCATTCTTTCTATTTAAAATCTGTCAGGAGATTCTTTAATTCAGTTGGTTTAACATTTCTCTTAACAAGAGCTTTATCTTTTAAATAAGGTATTCTTTCTCTAAAGGTTGCTTTTTCTTCCTTATAAATTATACCTATTGGTATTTTATCGCCAAATTCATCAGCTTTCTCTACCGCAGCAGCATAATCTGTCGGATCATAATCTTCCTCAAGGTGATAAACTCTTTCCTGATACCATTGATAAGTATTAATTTTATTAAAAGATACACAGGGTTGAAAAATATCAATCATCGCATAACCTTTATGCTCCATTGCTGCCTTGATCATTGCTTTTAAATGTTCTTTATCTCCTACAAAACTTCTTGCCACAAAGCTAGCTTTCATGCCTACGGCAAATCTAACTGGATTTAATGGCTCTGCATTTACACCATGTGTCTGAACTGGAGTTTTAATCTCATTACCGCTTGTTGGAGATGCTTGACCCTTTGTTAATCCGTAAATTTGATTATCATGCACTAAATTAACAATATCAATGTTTCTTCTTAAATTGTGCAGAATATGATTCCCGCCTTCCCCATATGTACATCCATCACCAGATTCAACAATAATTTTCATCTCTGGATTAGCAATACGCATTCCAATTGATGGTGGTAAAGAGCGGCCATGTAGACCATTAAAACCATTTACTTTTAGATAATGAGGCATCTTAGCAGCTTGACCAATACCGGTAAACATAGTTACTTGTTCTGGCTTAAGATTCATTTCTGCTAAAGATTCTGAGAGTGCTTTGCGAAGTGGAAAATTACCACAGCCAGGACACCAGGCTGTTTCACGATCTGCTTCAAAAATTGCTGTATCAACCATTCTTACATCACCTCATCTTTTATTTTCTGATATAATTCTTTCCCAACAAAAGGACGACCATCATATTTTACTATCTCAGCAAATAGGCTTAAATCAGTCTCACTCTTAATTAACTTGGCAAACTGGCTAGAGGTATTTGCTTCAACTACAATAACTTTAGCTCCCGCGGCCCTCTTTTTGAGTTCAGAAACGGGTAAAGGCCAAATGTCATTAAAAGCAAGCATACCCACCTGTGCTTTTTCCGCCAATAAATCTCTTGCTTCACTAAGAGGTCCACAAGTGGAGCCCCAGCTAACTAATAAATAATCAATTGCTTCTGGCCCTTTATATTCTGGTTCTTGCAGATCTTCTTTTATTAATTTGATCAGCTTCCGATTTCTTTTATCCACCATAGCTGTTCTTGCCTCTGCATCTTCCACAATATGTCCTAACTCATCATGTTCATCACTATCTATTAGAACAACTTGATCTGCAAATTGGCCAGGATAAGACCTTGGCGAAATACCATCTTCGGTCATTTTATACCGTTTATACTTTCCATTTTCAGCAAGTTCTTGTTCGGTAATTAAATGTCTATCAATCTCTAATTTATCTAAATTTATTTCATTTATTGTCTTAGAACCATCACCAAGAAATTGGTCACTTAATATGATGACAGGCATTTGATATTTATCTGCAATATTAAGGGCACGAAAAGACTGATAAACTGCATCTTCCTGATCACGCGGCGCTAATACCATTAAGGGAAATTCATCCTGAGCTATATTAATAGCAAATAATAGATCACCTTGACCTGTTCTAGTAGGCAAACCTGTAGCTGGACCTGGACGCTGTACATCAGTAATCACAACAGGCAATTCAGCAATACCGGCTAAACCAATTCCTTCAGCCATTAAAGCTAATCCACCACCAGATGTTCCTGTCATTGATCTAATTCCACTATATGAACCACCTAAAGCCATATTAATTGCAGCAATTTCATCTTCCGCCTGTTCAACTACTATTCCTAATTCTTCCTGTTTCCTTGCTAAATATGTTAAAATCCCAGTAGAAGGAGACATTGGGTAAGCTGCGTAATAACTTACACCTGCAAGAGCCGCCCCCAGCCCTACAGCACTATTTCCATCTATTAACATCATTTCTTTATCTCTACCTGGTCTTTCTAGTAGAAATGCCTTGTCCAATAGCTCATATCCTTTTTTTAATAATTCTATATTATCCTCTACTACCTCTTTATCATCTGAAAAATGTTCTTTTATTATAGTTTCAGCTTCATCAAGAGCTAAACCAAGCACTTTAATAACTCCACCAATAAAGACTGTATTAACAGCACGAGGGTTTACCTCTTTAGCAATTTCTTTGGCTGGTAATCTTTCCATACGACGATCTTCATGAGCAGATGCTGAAATAATGACCCCATTTTCATTTAAATCTTGCAAATGTAGGTCAACAGATTCATCATTTAGTGCGACCAATACATCTATTTCATTAGTTGGTCCATGGACTGGTTTATCACTTATTCTCACTTCCATGAAGTTGTGACCGCCTCTAATTCTTGACATATAATCTTTTGTACTATAAACGTAAAAACCCTGACGAAATAATATTGTAGTTAAAAGTGATTCAACAGTTTTAAGCCCTTGCCCTGCTTCACCACCAATTAGAATATTTAAATCCAAAATTATTACCCCCTTCTTTACCTAATATAGACTATTGACTTAAATTTACTATTCAATAAAAATATCGATAATCCTTCCTAATAAGCTAGTTATTATTAAAAACCCTTAATTAATCATATATTTAGATTAATGTTATTAATAAAAGACGGCCTGCTAATACTATTATTACTACCGTTAGAACAACCCTAATCCATTTATCACCTTTTTCAACTGCAAAACTACTTCCTAGCCAGGCTCCTGCTGAATTACCAATCGCAAGTAACAAACCTGCTAACCAATTAACCTGCCCATTTAAAATAAAAACTAACAAAGAAAAAAACATGTAAATGCCAATAACCATTGCTTTCATACTATTTATTTCTACTAATGACATACCAGATACTACAGATAAAGCCACTATAATTATGATACCAACTCCGCCTTGAATAAAACCACCATAGAGACCAACAAAGAAAAAAGCCACAAGGCTAAGGAATTTCTTAGTATTACTCCATGGTTCTTCCTCCTTTTGTTTAAATCTTTTTCCTGGTTGCCAAAGGATCAAAATTAACATAATTATCATCACAAACGCTAAAATCAAATTAAATATCTTATCTGGTATAGAGATGGCAAGTTGTGATCCAATAATAGAGCCAAGAATAGCCGGCAATGCTAAAAATATACTTAATTTATAATTAAAGTAACCCTTGTTTCGAAAATTAGTTACAGCCGAAATGCTCTGCACCATTAAAGCAATCCGATTTGTTCCATTTGCTAAAGCTGATGGTAGACCAAGAAAGATTAGTACAGGTAGTGTTATTAATGATCCACCACCAGCAAGTACATTAATAAATCCTGCTGCCATACCAGCTCCAATAATTAATAATATCTTAATAAATGTTAGTTCCAAATTATTCACCTTCTGCTAGTAATTTATTTAATTTCTTTTAATACTTTCCGACAATCTTCTTTTCCTTTGCCTATTAAATTCCTAATTGCTTCCTGGTCTGCAAAACCTACTGTACCAGGTGGGTCAAGTTCCTTTTTCGGATATATCTTGATGATTTTAATTACCTTTTTCTTTCTATAATTTTCTAGACCAAATAAATTTTTCAACTCTTCTAAAAACTCACTATCCAAACTGTCATAATATTTATTTATGATTTTAATTAATTTGTTAATTTTTTCTGCTTTTTTTAAATCGCCATACATTAAATGAGCAGTAGCCATATCATAAAAATCAAGCAAAACTTGGTAGGCAGGTAGTGTTTGCTCATAAATATCACCTAAAGAATATTCTTTAGCAGTTTCAAAAACTTCTGGTGGCCTTAAAATAACTACAAAAATTCGCTTAGCCCCCTGTAATATTACCTCTTTCAAAGGAGTATTATTTAAAGCTCCACCATCAATATAAAAATCGTCTCCCATTTTCATTGCCGGAAATGCGGCTGGAAAAGTCATCGAGGCTAAAATTGCTTTCCTAACTTGAATATTTGCCATATTATCAAAAATAAGACTCTTTTTTTCGGTCAAATTAGTTGCTGTCACAAACAAATGACAATCTTTATAATCTGACAGAACTCTATCAACGGGAAAATTTGATCTTAATACATTACATAAGATACTTGGATCTAAAATAGATGAGATATTTTTTATATTTGGAAAGGTTCTACAAAACCCATGAAAATTAAATTTAATTATCTCACTGAGTTCATCCCAAGCTTGATGAGAGATATCCTGAAATGTAGCCAGAATATCATCATCTTGTAATAGAGCTTCCGCAAGAAGTCCGCCATTAAAAGCACCAATAGATGAGCCTGCTACCAGACTAGGCCTAATATCATGTTCAAGTAATGTTTCAATAATACCTATCTGATATGCACCACGCGCGCCTCCTCCACTCAGAACTAATGCATCATGATATTGCAAAGTTATCACTCCTAAAAAAATAACAGCTCCCGACATTATCTGTCTGACAGAGCTGTTTCAATACCAAAATCCCTTAAAATTCTATCCTTTATTCTGCTCGCTGCCAAACCATCCCCATAAGGATTAACAATATTAGCCATCTTATTATACTTATGCGTTTCTCTTAAAAGCTGTGCAGCCTGATTATAAATTTTCTTCTGATCAGTGCCTACCTTAATCACTGTTCCGGCCTCAACTGCCTCTGGTCTCTCGGTAGTATCTCTTAATACTAGGACTGGTTTACCAAGTGATGGAGCTTCTTCCTGAATACCCCCTGAGTCTGTCAAAATCAGATAGGATCTCGCCATTACATGCACAAATGGTAGATAATCAAGTGGTTCTATTAAATGAACCCTATCTTTATTTTTAAGATATTTGTAAGCTATCTCTCGCATTTTAGGATTAAGATGGAGAGGAAAAACAACTTCAACTTCTTTAAAATCATCTACTAAAGAGTTCACTGCTGCAAAAATATTATGCATTGCCTGCCCCAAATTTTCTCTACGATGAGCTGTCAACAGAATAATTTTTTTTTCATTAAATTCAATCTTTTTTAAAATTGGGTCTGTAAATTGATAGTTTTTATTGACAGTATTTAATAAGGCATCTATTACTGTATTGCCTGTTATTTCAATTCTATCAGCAGATATATTTTCGGCCAATAAATTTTCTGCCGCTCTTTTGGTTGGCGCAAACTGCAAATCAGCCAACACACCTGTTAAATGTCTATTTAATTCTTCTGGAAAAGGAGAATATTTATTAAATGTCCGGAGTCCAGCTTCTACATGACCTACTCGTATCTGATGATAATATGAGGCTAAGGCTCCCACAAAAGTCGATGTAGTATCTCCGTGTACTAAAATTAGATCTGGTTTAACTTTACTAATTATTTTTTCAAGTCCTTTTAAAATTCTAATTGTAATACCTGTTAAACTTTGCGAAGAACGCATTACATCTAAATCATAATCAGGTACAATCTTAAATAATTCTAAAACCTGATCAAGCATCTCTCTATGTTGTGCTGTAACTGTAACAATAGTTTCTAATTTCTCTTCAGATTTAAGTTCATTAATAACTGGGGCCATTTTTATTGCTTCAGGTCTGGTCCCAAAAATAATCATCACCCGTGGTTTTGACATTTATATCATCCTTAAATACTTTTTTCATTTGCTAACATAATCTTCACGTATTAAATAACATATAACAAATATCATCTCGTTGCTGTCCTTGTTCCATTTTTTTAGATAAATTATTGTAGAAATTTGTTTTTGGACTATTATTAGTTGGATTAAGATCTGCAATAATTCCCTCAATATCAGATGAGCCTAATTCTGCCTCACCATTTGTTAAGTAATCAATCAAACCATCAGTATATAATAATATTTTTAATTCTTCTTGATAACAGACTTGATGCAGATCATAGTCAGCTTCAGGCAAAATTCCCAATGGCATATTATTACCTGTTAGCTCCTGCCAATTTAAATTATTACTAATTAAAAGAGGGTAAGGGTGACCTGCATTTACCCAACTCACTGTCTTTTCTTTTTGATCAACTATGAGATAGATGGCAGTTGAAAAAATACTTCTTAATTGATCTCCAAACTGATTAGTCATTCGTTTATTTAAGCGTGAAAATAATTTATCTGGTCTTTGTTCCTTATTTATTATGTCTGTAAAAAATAATTTAAGCATAACCATGACCAGTGCTGCTGGAACTCCATGACCAGAAGAGTCAGCTAAAAAAATACCGAACTTTTCCTTACCTAATTTGATGACATCATAAACATCTCCACCTATTTTTTCAACCGGTTGATAGAAAATTTCAATATTAAATTCTGCTGGTAACTCAACATGTGCTAATCCCTGCTGCACTCCTCTAGCCAGTTCAAGTTGATATTCTAATTTTTCATATTGTTCTCTTACTCTATCATATGCTCTTTTTAATCTTAAATTCGAACGCAATTTTACTATTAATTCAGGAAGATCAACTGGCTTAGTTAAAAAATCATCAGCACCTGCCTGAAGACCTTTAAGCCTATCTTCTCTTTCATCAAGTGCAGTCAACATAATTACCGGCAGCTCATCTCTTTGCAGTTCAAATTTGATTTTACGACAAGTTGTGAACCCATCCATTCCAGGCATAAGCACATCTAAAATAACTACGTCTATATCTTCTTTTTCTATTAAAGCAAGAGCAGCCTGGCCATTATAGGCCACATAAATATTATATTCTTCCTCTTCAAGATATATTTTTAATAATTCTACATTCTGTTCATTATCATCTACGATGAGAATATTACCTGGGTCCATTTTTACCGCCTTTCCAACATCATCATTTCAGCATACTTTCCTTTGCTTCCTCAACATCAGCATAGACTTTAATAATTTGGTCTAACATTGTAAGTCTAATTACTTTTTCTACTTTCTCAGTTGGGGCCGCAACTACTAATTCTCCCTGGCGTTCTCGCACATTTTTAAAAAGAGAAATAACAACTCCAATACCGGAACTATCCAGATAAGGTACATTTTCAAGATCTATAATTACTTTGTCAACTTGGTTGGCAGCTAACAGTTCTTTTGCTTTATTTTTAATATCATTAGATTTTTCGAATATTATTTCTCCATCAAATTTCAAAATACTAATTTCACCAGAAATAAATTGCATAATTAGTCCTCCTTAATTTTAAACTGTTTTATTAACTGTTGTAAATGGTGAGCCATATCGTCCAGCTCATCAGCAGAAGCTGATATTTCTTCCACAGATGCACTCTGTTCTTGCGCAAATGCAGATACTTCTTCTGAACTTGCTGCATTTTCTTCCACAACAGCAGCAATTGAATCAACTGAATTATTCATCTGCATTGACTGTTCTTTAATTTTACTGATAAAATCTTTAATCTGCTCAATTTCACCCCTCGTATCACCTGACATTTCAACTATTTCCTGTAGAGATGAACCTGCTTTATTAATAATTTTTACCTGTTTACCAACTTCTTCTGCATTAACGTTCATTGAATTTACAGTTGCGGTTGTTTCAGATTCAATATCTTCAATAAGACTGGTTATTTTCCCAGCGGCTTCCGATGATTCTTCCGCAAGTTGTCTAACTTCCTCAGCAACTACCGCAAAACCAGAACCATGTTCACCTGCTCTAGCAGCTTCAATCGCAGCATTTAAAGCCAGAAGATTTGTCTGAGAAGCAATCCCATCAATTAATTGTACCATCTCTCCAATCTGAGCTGATCTTTTGCCTAATTTGTTAATCGCGTCTGTAGCAAAAGTAACTGTATCATGCACAGTATCAAGCTGTTCAATTGCAGTATTAACTGCTACTTGACCCTCTCTTGCCGTACTTTCTGATTTCCTAGCTATAGAAACTGTCTGATCAATTTTACTTAAAAGTTCGGAACTGTCAGAACGAAGTTCTCTAGATATATCATCAAGTAAAGTGACCTGTTGTGATGTATCATCATTTCCTTCCGCAACCTGCAACATACTTTGCGCAATTTCTTCCGCGGTTTTACCTGTTTCATCTGCAGAAACTTTAAGATGAGTACTTGCTTCAACAACTTTCTCTGATTCATCATTTATATCTTTTACCATATTTTTTAGTTTGTTAATCATACTATTAAAAGCTTTTGCCATTACGCCAATTTCATCGTTTCTTTCTAAATCAATCTTTTTGGTTAAATCCCCGTCCGCAATTTTTTGGGCAATCTTACTCATATCCGCGATCGGTGTTACAATTACTTTTGTCAATATTATTGCAATAACAAGTGCCATTAAAACACTAATTACAGCAGACCAGATTTGAATTTGAACTGCCATTGTATCTAATCTTTCCATCTGCTTTTCAAGTTCTACAATCACATTTTTTTCTGCCTCAATCATATTACTCATAAGATTAACTACTCGGTCTACAGATACTAAAGTAGTCTCTCTAAATAGTTGCAGAGCTTCATCTTCCTGACCACTTCTATAAAGATTAACAACTTCGCGTGATGAATTATGTAATCTATCGTGCGGTGTCTCTAATGCTTTATAATCACTAGCCAAATATGCTGGTGGATCATAATCATAATACCACTGACCAAGAGCACATTCAGTTGGTTCTTTAATTTCTGCTGGAATTTCACCTCCGGCAAACATATCATATAAGCGAATCATCCAAAGATGATGATCAATTTCTTTTTCTAACAGTGAAATTTCCATTTGTTGAGCTCCACTTATCTTTTCTTCGAGAATCCCATTTCTTTCAAAAAGATAATATGAGACAACACTTTGACCGATAATTAAAAGTACAATTACCATAATTGCAATTAAAAATTTCATAAATATTGAATTTTTACCAATCATTACATTTCCTCCCTTTACTTTATTAAATAACTTTGATCACTCAGAAGCACACAAAGTGTCGACTTCAATATAAGACAACATAAGACAAGTAACTTTTGATTACTTAACTCATTCTACATAAAACAGGTAAAACCTCCTAAAAAATTGTCAATTTATAATAAAATATAAAAAAAGAAAAGGAATCACCTTTAATTTGTCGAAAATTTAGTAAATAGAATAGTAAGAGAAAGGTGGCAAAAAATGAAAGGCAAGCATATCTATTTATTATCTATCTCGTTATTTATTATTTTCTTATTAACAAGTCAAAGTAATTTTTTGTTAACTCATAGTTTAATTGAATTATTTAGTGTTTTTATAGGTATAAGTATCGGTATTATCGTCTTGAATGTTTATTCATTTACAGATAACTATTATTTAATTTTTTTAGGTATTGCTTATCTCTTTATATCTACAGTTGACCTTTTTCACACACTTGCTTACCAAGGTATTAATGTCTTTGAAACTGGTAATCCTAACTTGGCTACTCAATTTTGGATAATGGGAAGATACTTAGAAGCATTTACAATTATTTTATCTTTTCGCTACTTAAAAAAGAAAAATTTTAATATAAATAGAGTATTTATAAGCTATTTCTTTTTAACAGTTCTATTAATTTCATTACCATTATTAGGTTATTTCCCAGACTGTTTTAAAGTAGGTAGTGGTTTAACTAATTTTAAAATAATAAGTGAATATATCATCATTATTATCATTTTATTTGGTCTATATTTTATTGAAAAATATAGCAAATACTTAAATAAAAAAACAAAAAAATATCTTAAAATTGCTTTTACAACAACCATTTTAGCCGAGCTTGCTTTCACACTTTATACTGATGTTTATGGCTTAGCAAATCTAACTGGCCATTTACTAAAACTACTATCTTTTTACGCTATTTATCAGGCTACAATTAGTTCTACCCTGAATAAACCAGTAGAAAACCTTTTTCAAAAAATTAATCACTCAAACCAATTATTGAAAAAAAATGAACAATTTATTAAATCAATATTGGACTCTTTACCAGCAAGTATAGCTGTAATCGATGCAAAAGGAGAAATAATTACTGTTAATGAGTCCTGGAAAGAATTTTCCAATAAGAATGAAGGAAAGAGTACATATCTTGGCTGGAACTATTTAGATGTCTGTAAAAAATCTTGTAAAAATGATCCTGAGCAATCTTGTGAATTTGGTAATGCAATTGCAGAAGTTATCAATGGTGATGAAAAATACTTCACGGCAGAATATACTTGTCATAGTCCTGAAAAAAAGAGATGGTTTATGACGCAAGCCACTCCTCTTGCTGGCCCACAAGAAGGAGCAGTCATCTCTCATATTGATATTACTGAAAGAAAACAAATTGAAGAAAAAAATAAACAGTTATCCCTCGCTGTTGAACAAAGTCCAACCAGTGTTGTAATCACTGATTTAGATGGAAATATCCAATATGTTAATCCTAAGTTTACTGAGCTTACAGGTTATTCAATGGTTGAAGCTCTGGGTGAAAACCCAAGAATATTAAAATCTGGTTTACAGAGCAAAGAAGTCTATGAAGATTTATGGGATTCATTAACTTCTGGCCAGGAATGGCGTGGGGAATTTTGCAATCAGAAAAAAAACGGAGAATTTTATTGGGAAAATGCTTCTATCTCACCACTAACTAATGATGCCAATGAAGTAACACATTATGTTGCTGTCAAAGAAAATATTACTCAAAGAAAAGAGATGGAAGAAGAACTTAAAAAAGCAAAACAAATTGCCGAATCAGCGAATGCGGCCAAAACCAAGTTTCTAGCCCAAATGAGTCATGAAATCAGAAATCCAATGAATGGTATTATTGGACTAAGTGAACTTCTATTAGAAAGTAATGTAGATGCTAATATCAAAAAACATTTACAAATGATTTATAGTTCAACCAAAATCCTTTTAGATATAATTAATGATATCCTTGATCTCTCAAAAATAGAAGCCGGCAAATTAGAATTAATAGAAGAAAAATTCTCAATAAATGATATGGTTGAAGCTGCTTTAAATCCTTTTACCATCAGAGCTCATCAGAAAAACAATGAACTAACATCTTCTATTGAACCAGCTATTCCAGAATATTTAATTGGTGATAGTTCTCGTATTAAACAAATTTTAATTAACCTGCTTAGTAATTCCATTAAATTCACTGAAGGCGGTTCTATTAATTTAAAAGTTGAACTAAAAAATATTGAAGATGAAAATTATTATATTGACTTCTCTGTCACTGATACGGGTCAGGGTATGACAAAAGATGAAGTTAAAAATATCTTTGAAAGCTTTAATCAGGCTTCAGCTGGACAGAAGAGTAAACAAGGTACTGGGCTTGGCCTTGCTATTGTTAAAGAACTAACGGAGCTTATGCAAGGCGAAATTAAGGTTAACAGTGAATATGGTCAAGGGACAACATTTAATTTTATGATACCTTTAAAAAAAGCAAAAGAAAAAATTAATCAGATAGCAAATCCAACAACTAGTAATAATAATATTAATACGCTTGAGAAGGAGCCAGTTGAAAAAATAAATGCGCCTCAAAAAATAAATATTTTATTAGCTGAAGATAATTATGTAAATCAAGAATTAGTAAGATCATTATTAGCTAAGAAAAATTGGCCACTTACAATTGTAGATAACGGAGCCGAAGCGATAGAAAAATTGGCTCAAGCTCAATTTGATATTTTACTAATGGATATTCAAATGCCAATTATGGACGGCTTAACAGCAACAAAAAAAATTAGAAAAAACGAAAAGGATAATCATCATCTTCCCATTATTGCTATGACAGCAAATGCCATGCAAGAAGATAAAAATAAATGTCTTGCTTCAGGTATGGATAGTTTTATCTCTAAACCAATACAGGCTAACAAGCTTTTTAATGAAATTAATAGACTAACTAATATTGAAAATAAGGATCAGCTCCACGCTTCTTTTGCTAATAAGGAAAACCCAATAAAAAATACAAGCAATAATTCTAATCCACCTGTTGACATTGATACCATACTTGATAGAATCGGTGGCAATCAGACTATCTTTAAAAAAATGATTGCTATTTTACTAGAAAAATACCCAAGCCAATTAAATAAATTAAAAAATGCTTGCTATCAGGGTGACCCCAAATTAATTAAGCAGCAAGCCCATAGTTTCAAAGGAGCGCTAAGTAACTATGCAGCAGGAAAAGCTTATGAAATAGTTAAAAATTTAGAAAAAATGGGCGAAGAAGGTTATACAACTGGTGCTGTGGAGCTTTATTCTCAACTTGAATCTGAAATGGATAAAATAAAAGATTATTTTGAGGAATATGAGTTAAATTAATTATCATAATTACTGGGGAGTTTCTATCAAATTTTTCCAATAACGGGTTGGCATATATTGTTTTTGCAATTTTTTATTTCTTCTTTCTGCTATGGAAATATTTTTGAAAAATGTTTTCCATAGCTTCTGCATTTTTAATTCTCGATCAGATAGCGTTGGCTCAAAATCTGCCTCAAGCGTAGTTAAAATCCATTTTTTTTGCTCTCGACTATAGACAACTGCCTCTGCCCTTTTTTTATCATGTATTATCCAGTTTTGCTGACTCAACCTACGTTTGAAATGTGGTGCTAATAAAACTAAAATTCTATGATCAGGTTCTAATCTACTATAATAAAATTTGCTTTTAGTTTCCTGGAACCTTAATAACCCTTTAACACGATGGTTCTCTTTCATTACCTTATGCGCTGCTGCATGCACAATTCTTATATCATCATCTGCCAAATTTTCTTCAATTTTTGCTCCTTTAACTAACCCCTTACTTAAATAATTATAAAGAAACAGCTCAATTCCAGGCTGTTCAGATAAAAATGCTTTATATAATATTTTACTAACAGAGATTGAAATATTATCTTTAACTATTTGGCTAATATCTTCTACTAACTGCGGGTTTGTATTAACTTTTGTAATACCACCAAATAATAAAGGACGGTATATTTCTTGATTTACAATATTAACTGACTCCATTTGCTCTTCTTTTGCTTGCCAGGCTGCTTGCAAAAATCCACCAAAGCTACCATCATAAATATATGTATGAATTTGAACCACCTCTTTTTAACTAAATAATTTCATCTGATAATAAGCATGATCTGTTTGTTTTAATTTTTCTCTAATCAAATTCTCTTGATATGGGATACCAGCCTGATATTTTCCCTGGCATGTTATAAAATAATTGGCTCTTTTTAATACGACTCCAAACTTTTTTAAATCAAGATGTGATAGCTTACTTTGTTTCCTTGCTATCACGATTCTACGAGCTGACTTATGCCCAATTCCTGGTACACGGAGTAACATTCTAAAATCAGCTTTATTAACTTCAAGTGGGAAGAGATTCATATTTTGTACTGCCCAATCTGCTTTGGGATCCATCGTCAAGTCAAAATTACTTTTAGTCGCTGATAATAATTCATCTGCTTTAAACCCATAAAATCTAAGTAACCAATCTGCTTGATAGAGTCTATGTTCTCTTAGAAGTGGAGGTTTAGTAATTTCTGTAGGCAAGCCACCATGATTACCAACTGGCATATAAGCTGAATAATAAACCCTCTTCAAGTTAAATCTATCATAAAGACTTTCTGCTAAGTGTAAAATCTGGAGGTCAGGTTCTGGACTGGCTCCCACTATTAATTGTGTGCTATGACCAGCTGGTACAAATTTAGGAGCTTTTTTATATTTTTTTCTATCTGCATGGTTTTGTATAATACCATTACCTATGTTCTGCATAGGTGCCAAAATAGCATCCTTTTTCTTTTGAGGTGCTAACTTCTGCAAACTTTTATTTGATGGTAATTCAATATTAACACTCATCCGATCGGCATAATGACCCGCTTCTCTAATTAACTTATAATCAGCTCCAGGAATAGCTTTAAGATGTATATATCCATTAAATTTCTCTTTTTCTCGTAAAAGCTTGACTGTTTGCAAAAGATTTTCCATTGTATAATCGGGATTTTTATGAATTGCTGAACTCAAAAATAACCCTTCTATATAATTTCGACGATAAAAATCAATTGTTAAATCTACTATTTCTTTAGGTTTAAAAGCCGTTCTAGCTAAATCATTACTCACCCTGTTAATACAATATTGACAATCATATATACATGTATTGGTGAAAAGAATTTTTAATAAAGAGATACAACGACCATCATCTGCCCAACTATGACAAATACCACTTACTGCTCCATTTCCAATTCCATCCGCTGTAGCTTTGCGACTGCTACCACTAGAAGAACAGGATACATCATACTTAGCTGCATCACTCAAAATTGCTAATTTTTTATGTATATTCATTTTCATCCTCTCTCTCTTTAAATCTTTTCGCCAAATTTATCTTCTTTTTATTAATCTTTTTTATTATAACATACAAGTGTTCGATTTATCAACAAAAAAAAGCGCTACCTAATAGCTAGATAGCACTCTTTTCCTAATCTCAAATTTATTTAAGAACAGTTGCTGCTTCTGGACCATTGACCCTGAATGTAAATGTTTCAAGGAAAAATAATTCGACCTCATCTTGATCCTGACTACTATAACCAATTGAAATATCTTGGCCAACTGTCATCTCAAAATCTCCACCTCTGGCCGAAACAAGTAAGCCTTTATCATTTAGTTCAGGTACCATGATCGCTTCGTTCCCAACTAATTCTTCAACTTTTCTTCGTAATGGATACCCTCTATCATCTAATTCATAAAGCAAAGAATACATTTCACGGCCCATTAGTAAATGGTATGGGCCTTTAACACCATCATTATCAAAGTTATTTTTTGCTTTTAAAAGGCCATTCATCATCTCATTGGGGCCAACAGAAACTTCTACTGGTTCTTGTTCAGCCGCTTCAATTATGCCATTGATTCCTACTTTTTTTAGACCAAACAATATTGCTTCATTTTCAGCTTTAGCTAATTTTGCAGCCGCTTCAAGCAATGGATCAGTATCCACATCTTCTGCTCCGCGAGCCAGAGCTTCTAACTCAGCAAGTTTCATCTTAAATGGTACTTTTATTTCCATCAGGGGTAATACTTCGCGACTAGCATAAGTCACCCCATCCACCTCATCTATATTCATTGGTAGAAAACGACCTGTATTAATAGCCGCATAATCTAATCCCTTTGGTCCTTTAAAATCAACAATATTGCGTCCTTTTAATTTCAATTCTAATACTTCACGTGCTTCTTCATCAATGAAATCCCACGCTTCTTTTGGAAAAGGTGCAAGAGAACGTTTTAATACATTCATTTATCTCTCTCCTCTCATATTACCAAGTCCTAATGACCCAGAACCAGCTTGATCTACTGCTTCATTTTCCGTAACAGCTTCATCTTCCTCTCCTTCTTCTAACTTAGTAATATCTCCTTGTGTAAATAGGAAAGTTTCTAAGTTTTCATTCCAGGCCGGACTGTTTCTACGTAACCATTCTAATCCCATACAAGCATGCTCAATTTCCTCATCACGATTATGTTCAACAATTGCCTGTACTTGTGGGTCATCACTAGCAACAGCACGTTGATTATACCAATCAACAGCTTCTAATTCCTCAATTACACTTTTAATAATTCTGTGATACTCAATTGCTTCTGGAGTTAACTTTTCAATCGGTTCATGATATTCTCCGCTCATAATTACCTCCTTAAGATTTAAGTAACTAGTAATCATTATCAATATCATTATATATAGTTTGGTTTAAATTGTCAAATGATAATTATTTTCTAAAACTTCTTTTCTGTTAACCATTTATTTATATCGTTTATTAGTGTAGATTCCGGATCTAATTTAGTAATTTCTGCAATAATATCCTGCTTTTGAAAAGGTAATTCTTCTAACACTGTACTCATTTGAGCTATCAATTCAACTTCCATAGCATCTGAATAAACCTCTACTTTTTTAATATAACCATCTTTTAAACTTAAACCGATTTGAATTTCTCCCCAGCTAAATCTATTTGAAAAAGTTATATCAAAATCTGGTGTCATCCCATAGCGCCATTCCCAGGATGAATACTTTTCAAATAATTGTTCGAGTTCAGGCATCTGAGAGGGTTTATAATATTTTTCATCTAATACGGTTTCTTCATTTCCATAAACTTTTAGAAAACTTGCAGCTACTTTTTCTTTTAATTCCTCTACAGTTATCTCGGAGGAGAGTTCTTTTAAGTTAATTACACGCGAACGCACAGAGTCGATTCCTTTTGATTTGATCTTTTCTTCTGAAACTTGCAAATAACCAACCAATGCTTCAAAATCAGAATCAACTAGTACAGTACCATGATGATAGGCTCGTTCTCCTGTAAAATAGAAAGCGTTACCTGAAAATTTTCTTTCTGCAGCCAGTAGATCATTCCTACCAGAAAAATTTGCTTCTATACCTATTTCTCTTACTGCTTCTAATATCACTGAAAGTTGTTTTTCTAAATCATATAGATCCCGATCTGCCAAAAAGGTAAAGTTAAAGTTACCAAGATCATGGTAAACTGCACCACCACCAGAAAGTCTGCGTGCAAGAAATCCTCCATCTTCTTTTTCAAGTTTTTTAAAACGACATTCTTTCCAGGCATTTTGATTACGCCCTATTACCACTGTTCGGTCATTTTGCCAAAGATAAAGCATCACTTCATCATCAGCAACTTGATCTAATAAATATTCTTCTAAAGCCAAATTATACCATGGATTTACTTCTTCTGAATATATAATTCTTAATTTATCTACCATTGTAATGTATTGCCCCTCCTTTTAAATCCAGCGCAGCTTCATATATTACTTCTGAAGTTGTTGGATGTGCGTGAATAGTTTCTACTAACTCTTCAACTTTTAATTTTTGTTGGACAGCCAATGTAAGTTCAGCTATTAAATCAGACGCATGGATTCCTATTAAAGCAGCCCCAATTAACTGATCATTATCTTTTCTACTTATTAACTTTACCTTACCTTCTCTTTCCCCCATTGCCATTACTTTACCACTTGCAGCAAAAGGAAAATAACCAACCTGATAATCAATATTTTTTGCTTTTGCTTCTTTTTCACTTAGACCAACAGTCCCAATCTCTGGTGATGTAAAAATTGCACCAGGAACAGCACTATAATCCATTTTCATCTCATTACCCATAATGTTATTTGCTGCTACTATACCTTGATGTGAAGCTACATGAGCCAATAATATTTTATCTGTTACATCGCCAATCGCATAAATATGATCGTGCTTAGTTTGTAATTTTTCATTGACTAAAATACCGCCTCTTCTTTCTTCAGTAGCTATACCTATTTTTTCTAATCCAAGCTCTGCATGATAAGGTTTTCTACCTACTGCAATCAAAACTTTCTCAGACGCTACAGATTTTTCTTTTTCTTTATATATGTAATTTACCTGCAAACCTGAATCAGTTTCTTTGATCTCAGAAACTCTAGCTTCTGTTTTTATTTTTATCTTTCGTCTTCTTGCAGAACGATCAAGTTCTTTGGCTACCTCTTCATCTACCCCTGGTACCAATTGATCAAGAAATTCTAATACGGTGACTTTTACCCCTAAATTAGCATAAATAAAAGCAAACTCCATGCCAATCACACCACCACCAACTACAACTAATGATTCTGGGAGTTCTTCCAGATCTAAGGCCGCTTTACTATCAATTACACCACTTAATGATATACCCGGAATATTAAGTTCTGAATTTTGTGAACCTGTTGCTACTATTATATTATCGGCAGTTATCTCTGCCTGTTGTTCACCCTGTTTAAGCATGATTTTATGTTCATCTATTAACATAGCCTTGGCTTTGATAACTTCGATTTCATTTGCCTTTAATAAATGTTCAACACCTTTAACTAAACGATTTACGATTTTATCCTTACGCTTAATAACTTTAGGCATCTCAACTGAAATATTTTCTGCAGATATACCAAAGTTATCAGCCTCTAATAGATGAGTATAGACTTCAGCCGATCTGACAAGAGCCTTAGTTGGAATGCAACCCCAATTTAAGCATGTCCCACCTATTTTATCTTTTTCAATTAAGACCACATCTGCCCCGAGTTGAGCAGCTTTAATTGCAGCCACATAGCCCCCCGGTCCACCTCCAATAACAGCAATTTGGTATTTTTCTTTTTTATTTATTGACATTTTATTCACTCCTTTGTTTTTGCATATGTCCTGATAATTTTGTGAGATCTACATCCATTTCTCCAATCAGTGATTTAAATATCTGATTTATTTCGTTTATGGTATCATATAAATCATTATTTCTAATATTTCTCTTGGATCTTGGTTGATTAATTTGAAACTTCTTTATAATTTTCCCAGTCTTATCTGAAAGGACATATATTCTATCAGCAAGTAATACTGCTTCCTCTGGATTATGGGTAATCATTAAAATTGAAATTTTTGTTTCAGCCTGGATAACAGATAATAATTTCATTAGATTTATTCTAGTTCTTGTATCAACAGATTTAAATGGTTCATCCATAAATATTAAATCCGGTTTAATTGCCAAGGCTCTTATTAATTCAAGCCGCTGTTTCATTCCTCCTGATAATTCCGCCGGGAAGCTTTCTTTGAAATCATACAATCCACTAGCTTTTAATAGACTATTTCTAAGTTCTTCAGCCCTATCTAAACAAGAATAATTATCCTGGACAAATCTCAAATTTTCTGAAACAGTTTTCCATGGCAATAATCGTGGTTCTTGAAAAACAAAACTTTTCCTAATTTTGTTTGCCAAAATAACCTGTCCTGTATCAGGTTTAACCAGACCAGCAGCAATTCTAAAAAGAGTAGTCTTTCCACTTCCTGATGGACCCAATAAAGATACTATCTCAGCTTTTTTTAAATTAATAGATATATCATCTAAAACCAGATAATTGTTAAATGATTTTTTTATATTTTGCAATTTCAGTAAATCTTCACTCATCTTTCCACCTGCCAACTCTCTTTTGTAACCAAGCCAGAAATACATATTCAACTAAGAGCATAAAAATAATCAAGATAATTGTCCAAGCAAATAATTTTGCTGTCTGCAAATTATTATTAGCCATGCTCAATGCAAATCCAACACCACTTGAGGAACCAATAAATTCAGCAAAGACTGATGCTTTCCAGGCAAAGGCGAATCCAATACTCAATGCAGAAACAAAAGCAGGTAATAATGCTGGCAGGTAAATATCTTTTACAATTTTCCATTCTGAACTCTGATATAAGATAGCCATTTCCAGTAACTCACTATCCAATCCACTTAATCCCTGATAAATATTGATAAATATGACAGGTAGACTTACAACAAAAATCAAAAAAATCGGCGTTAGATCATCTGCAATACCAAACCAGGTTACAGCTAATGCGACCCAAACTACCGGTGGAGTAGCTTGGATCACAGTAATTAATGGCCGCAAAGCCCTATTTATAAGGGAAGATTTATTTAATAGTAGGGCAAATAAAATACCTGCGACCACAGAACTTCCATAACCAATCATCGTTCTCTTTAAAGTTATCGAAATATTACTTAACAATTCGCCCGTTCTCCAGATCTCCCTTAAAGCCTGAAACGTTTTCTCTGGCCCAGGTAAAATAAGTGGATGCATATTTACTGCAGCTGTCTTCCAAATTAAATAAATTAGAAAAAAACTAAAAACAGCCGGTAAATACTGTTTAATAATAGAACGCTTCATCTGGCATTTTTCCACCAATCATTTCTGGATATATTTTAAGAATTTTACTAAAGTATAAGTCAACTAATCTTCTTGTCTCTGTTTGAGAATAAATATTTAAATTAACACGCTTAAGTGATTTTTCTATCACGCCTGCAGGCATCCCAAAATGTTTTGCTGCAAGTTGCGCCGCTTTGTCTGGATTTTCATTTGCCCAAGCTATACCCTGTTGGTAAAATCCATTAACTATGCTTGTAAATTCCGGGTTATTTTTAGCAAATTTACTTGAAACAAAAAGTCCTACAAAGGGAATTCTAGCATCACCGTGAATTTTCTTCCATTCCTGCTGGATATCCATGGAAAGATGAATCTTTTCACTATTACTCAAATTTACTGTCACAAGTGGTTCAGGTAAAATTATAGCATCTAGATTTCCAGTTAAAAAATATTTTGCTACACCAGGCAGAGGACGGTAAACCAATTTAACTTCTTCTGGATTAACTCCATTCTGCTGCATTAAATAGCGGGCCAGAAAATCTAATGGTCCTCCTTGCAATAATACTCCTAAAGACTTTCCTCGCAAATCTGACCATTTTTCTGCTTTGAATCCATAAGTTAAAAGGTAATCAATACCCCAGGTATTAACATTAAGCAATTTAGCACCAATACCCTTGTTATAAATTTTAGCTCCTACATTCGCCCCTGTAACCAGCAGATCAATATCATTTTTAGCAAGTAATGAAATTCCTCTTTGATGGTCAGAAGAAAGTCTGACGCTAAATTCAACTGAAGCTGGTAATAAACCTTCTTCTTCCATCCAGAGTAAAGGAATAGCTGCCGGAATTGGTGGAGACTGAACTGTTATTTTCTTTTCAGCCATTACAGGTAAACTTATAAAAATGGTTACCAAGATAATTATTAAAGTAATTAATAAAGTCCTTTTCATAAAAAACATCCCCCTTCTAACTTATTATAACAAATTGAGATCAAATCTGCATCTTCAATTGAATTTATGATAGTATCAAGTTGCTTCTGGATTTAGAGAAGACTCCTTTTTTAAAGTTATTAAGAGACTGCATAATAAGTTGTTCAGTCGCAAATAATTCGCTCAGTGTTTCGTTAAGTTCGCTCATGTGGTGTATTAAACTCGCTTTACTCTAACAAAATACACCCTTTTCATTCGCTCACTTACTACACACTTGCTCAATATTAAAGCTCCTATCACAATTATTATGCAGGCTCTTAATATTAAATAGATAAGCATATGATTTTATTAATCTAAATTAAATAAAATGTAAATTTATGAAGATTATACTTGCAAATAGCCTAATCTACATTTAAAATAGACTAAAATACATTACATATGTTTGACCAGAAAGGAGTTAATCATGAATAAATATGAAAATAAACAGACAATTTCCTTTTACTCTGTAATTAAAGCTTTATCAGCCGCTTTTGACCTAGTTAGTGATGAGGTATCGGGACATCATCGTAAAACAACCTTTCTGGCCCTGCTTATTGCAGAAGAAATGGGTATTAGCAAAAGGGAGATCAAAGATCTCGTTTACGCTAGTCTGATTCACGATTTAGGCGTATTTTATCTTAACCAAAGAATAGCTGACCTCAGCTTTGACAATAATTCTAATTTACATCAAGAAGTTGGCTATTTACTTTTAAAAGACTATATACACCGTAAAGAAATTGCAGAAATAATTCGCTACCATCATGTTGACTGGAAAGATAGGCTTGGAAAATCCTCTGCAGGTATAAATATTCCCAGAACAAGTCATATTTTACACTTAGCTGACCGGATAGCAGTCCTATTAGAAAACAACCATAATATCCTCAATCAAATAAATATAATAGATAATATAATTTCAAAATTAGCCTGCAAAAAATTCTGGCCAGAAGCAGTGGCTGCTTTTCAGAAACTCAAAAATCAAGAATTTATCTGGTTAACAGTCATCTCTCCAGAAAGAATCGTCGATTATTTAGACAAGCTTGATTTTATTAAAGAAGAGAAAATAACATTAGATGAATTCTTATTGATTGGCAAATCACTTAGCCATATCATTGACTTTCGCAGTTCTTTTACAGCAACTCATTCAACTGGAATTGCCTGCTTAGCAGAACAAATGGCAACTCGTTACAATTTTGATAAAAATGATGTTTTAAAATTAAAGATAGCTGGTTTTTTTCACGATATTGGTAAATTAGCAATACCTTTGCGAATTTTAAATAAACCAGCTCAATTAAAAAACAAAGAATATAATATTATAAAAATTCACCCCTATTATACTTATCAGATACTGGCTCAGATTAAAGAATTTCCAATGATATCAGAATGGGCCGCTTTTCATCATGAACAAAACAACGGGGAAGGATACCCTTTTCACTTAGCTGGAAAAGATTTATCCCAAGGATCAAAAATTATGTCTGTTGTTGATAAATTTACCGCTCTAACTGAAGAAAGACCCTATCGAGCAAGTCTTCAAGCAGATAAGGTTAAATATATTTTATCCAATATGGCAGAAAAGAATGAAATTGATGAGATGATTACGACTGATATGCTTGATAATTATAATTTCTATAATAATATCCGTATCAATAAACAAAAAGAATCCCGTTCCTACTATCAAGAATTTAAAAAAACAATAGCAAGTAAACGGGACCAATTTATTATTTAATTATTTAATCTCTAATTTTTGCTTAATATTGTTAAATGTTTTTTCGCCTATACCTTTTACTTTCAATAAATCTGTCAGATTAGTTAAACCATGAATTTTTCTATATTTGATAATTCTTTTTGCATATGAAAGACCAATGCCCGGCAGTTTAACAAGTTCTTCTGTGCTCGCAGATTTAAGGTTAATTTTTTTCTCTTTTTCAATTTCAGCAGTTGCTGCTGCTTCTTTAATAACTTCTTTACGAATTTCTTGTTCTAATTTTTCATGAGCACCAGTAATTTCAATAACCTTAGAACATGTTCTAGCATATGTCTTTAAATATTCCCCAGCAGATTGTTCCCAACTATAATTAAGGTCCATTACTTTTTTTACTAAGTCTGACCAGAGATCTTCTTGCTGATAAATCGATACAGCTCTCTGAATAGTATAGAGCATATCATGCGCATTATAATTAGTAAAAGTAAAGCCGTTCCCTTCCTCATTATCCTCATCATAGGCATGAACAGTATCATTGAGTCCCCCAGTTTCTCTCACAATTGGAATCGTTCCATAACGAAAACTAATTAACTGACTAAGACCACAGGGTTCATATTTAGAAGGTACTAAAAACATATCACTACCAGCATAAATTCGTTGAGCGAGGGATGCATCATACATTATTCTGGCAGTAAATTTATCAGGATATTTTTCATTCTGAGCTCTAAAAAATTCTTCATACTCATACTGCCCGGTTCCAAGTAAAACAAACTGAATATTACTCTCCATAAGTTCTTCAAAAATTCCTTTTATTAAATCCAGCCCTTTTTGTTCAACAAGCCGACTAACTACTGCTAAAATCGGTCTTTTTTCAGCCTGCTTTAGACCAAGTTCTTTCTGTAAAGCTAATTTATTTTTCGTTTTACCCTTTAATTCATCTTTTTGATAATTATATACAAGATTTTGATCATGGGCAGGGTTAAATTTTTCATAACTTATTCCATTAATAATCCCGCTTAAATCATCACCTCTTAAACGAAGAGCATAATCAAGCCCTTCTCCATAATACTCTGTTTTTATTTCTTGAGCATAAGTTTCGCTAACTGTTGTAATTTGATCTGCATACATAATCCCACATTTCATATAATTTACTAAACCATTATGACGTATATTACCACTTTCCCAATGCCAGGAAGATACTCCTAGAAGATCATTTGCAATATGACCTGGAAATTGTCCTTGATAGCGAAGATTATGTATTGTAAATATCGTTTTCATATTGCTATAAAAATCGTGTTGCCGATAACGATCTGCAAAAATAAGCGGTAATGGTCCTGTCTGCCAGTCATTACAGTGAATGATATCAGGTTGAAAATCAATTTTTGGTAACATGTCAAGAACTGACTGGTTAAAAAATGCAAATTGTTCTTCTCTATCTATATTTTCATAAAGTGAGTCTCTATGGAAATACTTTTTACTATCTATAAAATAAAATGTTACACCATCTTCTTCTAAAGTATTAACTCCTACATAATTATCTCGCCAAACCAATTCATTTCGAAAATGACAGACTGGCTTTAAACGTTGGACAAATTTATCCGGTATTTGACTATATTCAGGTATTACAACTCGCACATCATGACCTAGTCTGTTCATCTCCGCTGGTAAAGAACCCGCTACATCGCCAAGACCACCAGTCTTTATAAAAGGATCAGCTTCAGACGCCACAAAAAGAACTTTCAATTTATCGGCCATGGGGCCACCTCCCATAATTGTTAAAAATTAACAAATATCATTAAACTCTTTATAATAGTTTATTAAATCTTTCTCCAGATGTCAACTATTTATTCTTTCTTGATAGTGTCAAGTTACTTTTGGATTTAGAGAAGACTCCCTTTTTGTAATTATTAA
>JADQBT010000024.1 GCA_016278485.1 Halanaerobiales bacterium | reverse complement strand
GCATGTCAGGATCTGTGCGGGGGTGACTGGGCAACTGGAAATCCTACCGTGACTGTGACATATCATCTTACTAATAAATTAACTTCCTCCTCTGATATTTTTAAATGAATTGATCAATGCAAGCACGTTGGGAGCTATCGGAACGTTATACGCAATTGTGGCAAAGATGGAAGAATTAAGAGACCCAGTTTTCAAAGGACAATTTATCAATTCTCTCAAATCCTTTCATGTTACTTGTAACAAGAGTTATGTTTTCAGACAGGGCATGTGCTCCAATCATTAAATCATATGCACCTATTATATTACCCTGTCTTTCTAATTCGGCCCTGATTTTACCATATTCAGTAGCAGCTTTATCTGAGAAAGATTGCACCTCTATAGAGGAAAGGAATCCAGCAAGTGCAAGTCTATTTCGTTCTGTATATTGACTTTTTTCAACTCCATATTCTAGCTCAGCGAGAGTAATAGAAGAAATACATACATCACCAATATCTAATGTATGGAATTTATTTATAACTTTAGCTGGTTTTTCTTTAATAATATAAATACATATATTAGTATCGAGCATATATTTCATTAGAAATCATCTCTATTTTGAATCTTTGGTTGATTACGGTCATTTAAGAAATCATCAGAAAAGTAGTTTAAACTTGTTTCAAGGGAATTCCACTTGCTATCTTTAGGAATTAAAAGAACAATATCTTCAAACTTTTTTACATAAACATCAGAACCATCAAATCTATATTCTTTCGGAAGACGAACAGCTTGGCTTCTACCATTTTTAAATAATTTAGCAATATCCATAAAAATAATCACGCTCCTTATAAAATTAATATTAGTATATATCATAGTATATACCATTATTCATTGTTTTGACAAAAATTTTTTTGTTAATTACGGGGGCGCTACTACAGCGTATGACCTGGGATTTAAGATTTCACTAGGTTCCATCCAAATTCAAGTGCAGAATCTAGATAATTCCTTTAAAGTATTTTTATATTTTTCAATAAGTTTTTTTGGAACAGTAAACCCAAAACTATTTCTAACTTTACGCAATTTAATAGATTTCACATTTATCACCTCATAAATATTATAACTTTTGTATTACATAGTATGTAAGAAGGAAAAAAGAAGTAAATGGAGGCATAAATTAAATGAGCTTGCTTTTTCAAGACTATAAAAGAAAATACAAATTTGAATTAAAGAGAATGATATTCTCACTTTATGAAGAAGACCCTGAGGGGGAACCTATTGATTCAAATAAAATTGATACCACTATTGAAATTCTTCAAAAACACCCCGAAAAAGGTAAAATTATAATGTTATTAAAAAATGATAAAATTGTTGGTTATAGTATTCTTATAAATTATTGGAGTAATGAATACGGTGGAGATATTTTACATATTGATGAGTTATTTGTTAAAGAACAATACAGTGGTAAAGGTTATTCCAAACAATTTTTTAATTATATTTTTAACGAGTATAATTCATATAAGGCAATAATGTTAGAGGTAACCCCATCAAATAAAAAAGCATTTCGGTATTATAAAAAATTGGGATTTGAAGAAGTGAAAAATAAACATTTGATGAGGTGTATATAGAATGGGAAAATTAAAACTTGTTTGTTTTGATTTAGATGATACCTTAATAAGAGAAATCCATTCCGTTATGATACCATGTATTTTAAATGGAAAAGAAAAAGAGCATTCTGTCATTCAAGAACAGGAGGAAAAAGGTCTAATTAACTATAAATTAGCAGATTATCTTAGAGCCGAATTACTTTTTGGTCTTGAAGAACATAAAATTGCCCAATCATTTTTGGAGATTGCAAAACCTTTGAAAAATATTAAAAAGGTAGTTGAAACATTACATAATCAAAATGTTAAATGCATTGTTATTACTGTTGGTCCAAAGCAAGTAGCAAAAGTTGTATGTGATATTTGGGGTTTTGATAATTATTATGGTAGTGATTATGAAGTGGTTGAAGGGGTATTTACTGGTAAAATACTTAATTACATTGGAGCTGAAGAAAAAATATCATGTTTACAGGATTTTTGTAAAAATAATAATATAAAATCGGAAGAATGTATCGCTGTAGGTGATGGTTCAACCGATATTCCAATTTTTAAATACTGTGGTAAGTCTATTGCTATAAATGGTTCTCAAAAAGTTAATGATAGTGCAACGTATGTAGTTAAAACAGATAATTTAGTAGATATTCTTAAATATATATTTAGGGATTATTAGAATAAGGTATGAACCTTTAGAAATATATGGCCATATAGGATATGATGTACCTCCATCATACCGTGGTAACGGTTATGGAACGAAATTATTAGAATTAAGTTTAGAAAAAGTCAAAGAAATGAATATTAAAGAATTATTGATAACATGTGATGAAGATAATATTGGATCAATAAAAATTATAGAAAAAAATGGTGGAGAATTGGTTGATAAAGTTTTCGATGATGAAGATCAAGTATATGTAAAAAGATATAAGATCAATATATAATAATTTAATAAATAATATTTCAAAGTGAAACCGCCATTACTTCAGATAACAAGGTTTCCCCGTTACACCAAAGATTAGGCTACCCTGGTGGGACATGTTCTCTGTCACAAAGTTTTGTGAAAGTGTCAGCTAAGAAAAAAATAGAAAAAGGTGGGGATGAGCATGATTTATGAATGGTTGGATGATTATTTATTATCAAAATTAGGGGTAAATAAAGATTTCAAAGAAGAATGGGAATGGGATAGGTATTTGTTAAATGGTAAGATGATTGCAGCTATATGTACTGATAAGACTGGCAAAGAGATAATAACATTAAAATGTGAACCATCATTTGGCGAGGAACTACGAATTAAATATGAAGATATCATACCAGGCTATTATATGAATAAAGTTCATTGGAATTCTGTGTATTTAGATGGTGAAGTGCCAGATGAAGTTATAAAGGATATGATTGATCAATCATATGAATTAATATTTAATAAATTAAGCAAGAAGATGCAAAATGAATTATTAAAAGGTGTTTAAAAATGAATTTCAACTTAGTACATAATTATCTTACTAAAAGCCGAAAGAGAAATATTTTGCCTCATTAGAAAATTGGATGGTTCCAGTAGTCACAAACGATAAGGATATAGATTGGAAATTAGACACTTATAGATATATATAACTATTCAAATTATCAGAAATTTACTTCCCTAGATTATATTAGAGATAGAATTAATAAAGATGTTGCAGTAGGATTATTTGAGAGTGATAAATAGGATTTGAATTTGATAAAGAAATAAGTTGGCTTAAAGTAGTATAATAACAACCCAATGATCGTAAAGGGTAATCATTATGATATTGAAGCAAATACAGTGGATGTTGTGTTGAATTAAATGCCTAATAATTAATTGATTATATAAAAAAGGAGTTGTATTTTATGGACATAGAAAAACTTATAAATTTATCTCAAAAACCTAAAATATTTGAAAAAAGTGAGACAGCATTTTGGGATGATCCACATATCTCCAAGAAAATGCTTGAAGCTCATCTTAATCCAGATTGGGATGCAGCCAGCAGGAAATTTTCAACTATAGATGCTTCAGTTAAATGGTTGAATGAAGATATATTTCCTAATAAGGATATTAAAATACTTGATCTTGGTTGTGGACCAGGATTATATGCTTCTCGTTTGGCTAAATTAGACTATTCTGTAACTGGAATAGATTATTCTCAGCGATCAATAAATTATGCTACAAGGAAAGCAGAAGAGAATAATTTAGATATTAAATATATTTATCAGGATTATTTAACAATAAATTTTGAAGCTGAATTTGATGTGATTATGTTAATTTTTTGTGATTTTGGGGCACTTACAAATAAAGAAAGAAATATTTTACTTAGAAAGATATATAAAGCTTTAAAACCAGGTGGTCTATTAATATTTGATGTATTTACAGACAAAAACAGAGATGAAAGTGATTTAGGCAGAACATGGGCAATTAAAGAAAATGGATTTTGGAGTAAAGAACCATATGTGGCTTTGACTGAAACTTTTCTTTATCAAGAAAAGGATACATTTTTAGACCAGACAATAGTAATGACAGAAAAAGAAATTAATATTTATAGACTTTTCAATCATTTTTATACTAAATCAACTATAGGCAATATCTTAAATAAATTTGCTTATAAAGATCATAACTACTATTCTGATGTGACAGGGAAAAAATATAAGGATGAATCAAAAACAATTACAGTTATTACTAAAAAGTAGAGTATAAGAGCAGTATATAAGCCGTCTATCCGTCATATAACAATGAGATTATTAATGAACATCAAAAATTACTTGCTTCAGTCCCTAATGTGGCAAAAATTATTGATAGTTCTTGCGGAAAAGGAGTTCAAGTATTAGCATTAAAAAAGACAAAAATAATGGGCAAGACTGGGAGGAGATATTATATGAAATATTCTATTGATACAATGGACTTTCAATATTGGGATCAAATCAAAGAAATCTATATCGAAGGAATTAAAACAGGAAATGCAACTTTTGAAACAGAAGCTCCAGATCGGAAAGAGTGGGATAAAAATCATTTTGATTCATGTCGAATAGTTGCAAGAAAAGGAGACAATATATTAGGTTGGGCTGCATTAAGTCCTGTTTCTGGCAGATGTGTATATTCTGGCGTAGCAGAAGTAAGTGTTTATGTCAGTTCTAAATACCAGGGCATGGGGATAGGAACTAATTTGTTAAAGAAATTAATAGAACTATCAGAAGAACAGGGATTTTGGACATTACAGGCTGGTATATTTCCTGAAAATGAGTCTAGTATATTATTACATAAAAAATGTGGATTTAGAAAAGTAGGGATTAGGAAAAAGCTGGGTAAAATGAAAATTGGTAATTGGAGAGATGTGGTGTTGTTAGAAAGAAGGAGTAAGAAAGTAGGTGCGAATTAGAATATCAATGAAATAGTTTTTTATGGAGGATAGATGATGGAGAAATGGGATCTAAGGGGTGTTTACAATGAATTATAGAAAGCTAAAACCTAAAGATGGAGATAAATATTTAAAACTAATGAAACAATTAGATAAAGAAACATCATTTATGTTATATGAACCCAATGAAAGAAAAACTTCTATTGATGAAATGAACAATAAAATTGAACAGGTTAACAATGAAGGTGGGGTAATAATTGGAGCCGAAGCTGATAATGAACTGGTGGGATTTGTATCTGCAAATCGGATACCACTTGAAAGAATAAAACATAGTGTTTATATAGTAGCAGGTGTCTTAAGTAAAGTAAGTGGTAAAGGTATTGGGACTGACCTATTTAAAGAATTATTAAGCTGGGCAAAAGAAAATGAAATTACCCGATTAGAGTTGACAGTAATCAAACATAATAAAAGAGCTATTAATCTTTATAAAAAAATAGGATTTGAAATAGAAGGAATTAAAAAGAATTCATTAAATGTAGATAATAACTATGATGACGAATATTATATGGGGATGCTTTTGGATGATTAACATTAGAAAATTAGAAGAAAATGAGAAACTACCCATTAATTTATTGATATTAGCTGACCCTTCCGAAGAAATGATTTTAGATTATACGTCCAGAGGTTTATGTCATATTGCAGAAGTAAACGGTGAAATAATTGGAGCATATGTCTTAATAAAGACCAGGCCTAAAACAATGGAAATTGTAAATATTGCAGTTGATGAAAGCTATCAGGGTAGAGGAATTGGTAAAAGTTTAATTTTACATGCAATAGAACAGGCAAAAGAGTCTGGAGCAAAAACATTAGAGATTGGAACAGGTAATTCAAGTATTGGACAACTGGCCCTATATCAAAAATGTGGATTTCGAATATCAGTTATTGATAAAGACTTCTTTGTAAGGCATTATAATGAAAAAATAATTGAAAATGGAATTAACTGTGTAGATATGATTAGATTAAGTAAAGACTTTGATTAGAGGTAATAATATGAAATTAAATCTTGAATGTATAAAATGCAATATTGACCAGGTACTAAAGATCACCAAGATTTTAGAATTAGATGAAGAAAGAAAAGAGAAGATGATGCGAGATGTTCTAAAGTATTTACAAACAACAGATTACAACCGAACAAACCCTGAGGTAATTCAGGGGACATGGGAGATATTGACTACTGCTATTTCTGATAAAAACCCTTATAAAAATATTAAAAAATATTATAACAAATTAGTAAATGAAATGACAGAGGAAATAAAGGAAATAATCGATAATTCCGGAAATAAAATACATACATCTTTAAAACTAGCCATTGCAGGCAACTTGATTGATTTTGCAAGTAGTCATCAATTTAATGAAATAATGTTGAGAGAAAATCTTCTTAAAGTTGATAAAGAAAATTTAGGAAAAGATAATAGTAAAGAATTAATACAGTCTTTATTAAAAGCCAAAACTCTTCTGTATCTGGGCGATAATTGTGGTGAAATTGTTCTGGATAAAATATTTATTAGTTATTTAAAAGAAGTAAATCCCGACTTGCGAGTCTATTTTGGAGTAAGAGGTAGACCAATCATTAACGATGTGACCATTGAAGATGCTGAAATGATTAAAATGGAAGAAGTTGCAGAAGTAATTTCCAATGGTAATGGTGCCCTGGGAACAATTTTGGATAAAGCTAATGATAAATTTTTAGAAATATTTAATCAGGCAGATGTTATTATAGCCAAAGGACAGGGTAATTTCGAAAGTTTAAGTGTAGTAAAAGAGAAAAATATATATTATTTGTTTATGGCAAAATGTGATGTAGTTGCTAGAGAAATTGAAGTAAAAAAAGGAGAAATTGTTTGCGCTAAAATTAACTAATTTCTATCCTTATTTTTAAAATTTAGAACTTCCGCAAGATCTGTCCTTTATGGAAGATATACAGGATATTTTTATGAAATATTATTTGCTTTAGTTGTTTCAACAGCCTTTTTGATAGTAGCAATGCTTTCTGAATGATTGAGAAACTCACAATGTATTTGGGCAAAATCCTGTTTATTTTAAGGACTTTCCTTTAATAAATGATTGGCCTGGATTCATTTTGTTCCAACAAGCAGTGATGGTATTGTTCTCTTGTTTAATAGTAAAAGAAGTATGAACAATTGATAAGAATTAATAAATTATGAGGGGAAATGAAGTGAGCTTAGTTTGGGGGATATTAATGAAAAAAAAGTTCATGTTAGTTTTAATACTGATCCTAACATTTTCTGGCCATGTTACAGCCAGAGGCTATGAGGAACATCTTAATGGTTTTAATAAAGTTATTAGTCAAGCTGATATGAACCCATACTATAAATATGGATTATATTCAGCCAGGCTTATCGCTGTAAAAAATCCAGAAATCTATCTCAAAGGTGACCTTCTCTTTGCAAAATTTATTACAACAACAAAGGGATTAAAACAGGTCTACCAGGCTGATTTAGACCACACCCTTTCATTACCTTTATGGGGTTCGTCATTTGATTTTGATCTGGTTGATTTTAATAAATATAAAATTGAAGCTAAAGAAGAAATATATCCGGAAAATTACCCTGTTTTTAATTATCTTGATGAACGACTAACGTCTATTACCACAATTCTAAAAGTCAAAGACTATAAAATTACTAGTCTAGAAGCTATTAATTTACGCTATATAATGAAAAGAATAGCTGGGATTTCTCCAGAAAGGTTATATATTATTTTTAACAAGGATAATAATGCTTTTTTATATGATAGAGGTTCTTTTATTAATTGTTATGGCGAAAAAATTAATCAATTGGAAATTAAAAATCCTATCTTGGTCTTTAATGAAAAATTTGTATGGTATCCGTTAATGGAGAGAGACGACAGAGATCAAGATCCAATATTAAAGAATCTTATTTCAAAAATATATTCAAGTGATCCTTTTCCTGAGTTAACAGGACAGGAAAAAGAGCTTATCAACAAATTAAAAGAGGTCTCCAGTTTACAGACAGAGAAAGAAAAGACTGCGGCTACTTTATTTTCTATTCATTCGACTAATGGTCTTGCTGAAAATTCAATAATCAAAGATAAATGGCAAAGTTTATTACCAGAAAAGCCATATTATATCGCATCTCCAGAAGATACTATGAACTCACTTGTCATTAAATTAGGAAACTATCTATCTCCCAATACAGCTTATCTGGCAAGTTTTAATGGGTTAGATAAAATATCAGAAGAGTATTTAAATAATGTTGGATCAAAGAAGATAATCAGTGGGGAAAAAATATTTAATGCCTGGGGAAACACTTGGACTAATAATATAATGGAAAACAATATTGATGATTCTTTTCGCACAAAAGGTGGTATCTGTAATTCACAGGCGGTAAATTTAGCAAGTGTATTAGACTTACAGGGAATAGAAAATACAGTAGTTAGATTTGCTAATGATTCTGGTGGGCATACTATAACTATTGTACCTGAGTACAATAAATGTTTCAGTAATGGCTTACTTTTAAATAATTACTATAATGATTTCAAATTTTCTCTTGTGCAAGCAATTAATTGGGATAATTTTGTTCTTTTTGGTTATGAGAGGATTTATCATAATAATTCAACAAGTAAAGGAATTGCATTAATTAATAGACTATTAGAAGATGATAGCATTATAAATCTCAAAGTACCTTTAAGTTCTATTAATTATGGAGATAAAAAAATTTATGAAAAAATTATGTTACCAGAAAACAGAAGAAAAAGGTGATAAACAAATGCAATTACTATATGGTACATCAAATTCTGCCAAACTTAAGCATATGCAGGAAATGTTAGATGGTTTAAATATAGAATTAATTGGTTTAAAAGACATCGATTTAAAACTTAAGGTTGATGAGAGCGGCAAAGATCCACTGGAAAATGCTAGAATAAAAGCAGTTGCATATTACAGGGCTTCAGGGATTCCTACCTTTTCTTGTGATTCTGGATTGTTTATTGAAGGATTATCATCAGAAAGACAACCAGGTGTCCATGTGCGGCGAGTTAATGATAAATACTTAGATGATGAAGAGTTTATTACTTATTACAGTAACCTTGCTCAAAAGTTAGGAAATCCAGTTGCAAAATTTAAAAACGGGATATGTCTGGTAATTAGTGAAGATGAAATATATATACATGATGGTGATGATCTTGCAGACAAATTTATCATGACCTCAAAAATTCATCCAGAAAGAAGAGAAGGTTTTCCTATGGATTCGATTGCCATTGATATTTCTACAAGAAAATATTTTATTGAGGTAGGTAATAACAGTAAAAATGAAGCAGAGATAAGGGAAGGATTTAGAAAATTTTTTAAAGACTCCTTAAATCTAGTTTAAAACAAAAATGGGGGAAAGCAAATTGGGTGATAGATTAAAATATCAGTTGTTCGAAGAAGGGCAAGAAAAGATTGTTTCAGAATTGGTCTGGCAGTAAGGGATATAAATCATATTTCCTTATTATTTGTAGATAAAGCATACCATAAAAGAGGTATTGCCAAGAAATTATTAAAAAAAGCTGTTAAAGAAATAGTTGATGATAATCCAGATATTAATGAAATAACTGTGAATTCATCTCCGTATGCTGTTGAAATATATAAGCATCTTGGGTTTAAACCAACTGAAAATATGCTGGAAAGAGATGGAATAACGTTTATGCCAATGAGAAAGTTTCTTTGAGGCGGTAAATCTATGAAATATAACACTAATTCTAAAGAGAATTCCCCAATCAATAAGATAACCAAAATAAAAGATACTCCTATATTAATGATCCATGGTGATTGGGAGAAAAATTGGTATTGCAAAAGATTATTAAGTTTTATTGAAAATTAAACAACAGGGGGGGTTTTATAATGGCTGAAGTTATGCCAAAAAAATTTGAATTAGAGCCAGGTGGATTAATAATTTGTTCTGCCCATGAAGAGGATGCAGAAAAAATAATTGCATTTATGAAACAGTCAGTTCAGGAAACAGATTTTTTAGCAAGAGAACCTAATGAATTTGGGATCACTGTCGAAGATGAAAAGAAGTTTATAAATAATACAATTGAAAGTGAAAGAGATATCTTTTTAAAAGCTGAAGTTAACGGTAAAATAGTTGGCACCCTGGGATTTTCAACAAAAAAATTGAATAGATATAAACATAAAGGTGAATTCGGTATGGTAGTTAGTAAAGATTACTGGGGTCAGGGAATCGGTACTAAATTGTTAGAGATTTTATTAGATTGGGCCGATGAAAATGGCTTAGTGAAAATTTCCCTCAGGGTTGATGCAACTAATAAGCAAGCTATCAAATTATATGAAAAGTTTGGTTTCAGAAAAGAAGGTTTATTAGAGAAAAATAGAGAGATGAAAGATGGAGAATATAGAGACGAATTAGTCATGGCTTTAATAATTAAGTATAACCTATAATATACTATGATAACTAAATGGGAGGATTAAAATGAAAAAGAAAGGAATTATTAACACCATGACTAACAGGTTAGTTTGTTTTGATTTAGATGATATTTTTACATATATAAAATAGGGGCGGAAATAAAATGAATATTTTAAACAAAGCATTTTTTTGTTCCTGGAGTGGTGGTAAGGATTCCTGTTTATCCTTATATTATGCTATCCAGCAGGGTGGCAGACCGGAAAGATTAATAACAATGTTAATAGATAATGGAGAAAGATCGAGATCACATGGTCTCTCAATTAATCTTCTCAATAGACAGGCTGAATTATTAGGTATACCAATCAGTACATATGCTACTTCATGGGAAGATTATGAGACTAATTTTTTAAATGCTCTGCAGGAATTAAAGGACAGAGGAATAAGTATAGGGATTTTTGGTGACATTGACATTGAAGATCATAAGCACTGGGTTCAGCAAGTTTGCAGCAAAAAAGATATGACAGGCTATCTGCCTTTATGGAAAAAATCAAGAGAAAACATTGTTACTGAATTTATCGAAGAAGGTTTTGAAGCTGTCATTGTTGCTGTAAAGAATGGTCTAAGTTTACATGACTATCTTGGCAAAGAATTGACATTGGATTTAATAAATGAATTTAAAGAAATAGGTATTGATCCGGCTGGAGAAAATGGTGAATACCATACAGTTGTAACTGGAGGACCAATTTTTAAAAAGCGACTAAAATATGGTTTGAAAGAGCAAAGACTAGTTAATGGATACTGGTTTCAGGATATTAATACTCTGGTTTTCCAGAAGAATTGAAGATATAGAAATTGATTATGACCTGTTATATAAATAAAAGGACTATATTATTAATAAAACGGAAGAAAGTGCGAAAAGAGTTATACGAAACCGATCGCAACTTTATTGTATTAGAAAAGGTGGTATTGAATTTGAAACACAAATTAATAATTATTGAAGGAATTCCAGGAGTAGGTAAAACAACAACAGCATCTTTTATTAAAGAGTGTCTTGACAAAAGGAATATTAGATCAAATTTATATAAGGAGGGTGATTTAAATCACCCAGCTGATTATGAGAGTGTTGCTTGTTTAAATAAATTGGAATATCTTAATTTAAAGTCAAATTTCAGAAAATATGAAGATATACTAAATAAATATGTAAAAATGAAAAATGAAGATTTCTTTTTTCATTACAGAAAAATGAATAATGATTGCAACTTCTGTTTATCAAAAGAATTGCTTAAAGAACTGGCTACTTATGATGTATATAATTTACCTATAGAAAAATACAGCAGATTATGTAAAGAAAAATGGTTGGGTTTTGCTAAAGAAAGTAAAACTAAAGATTTAATTAATATTTTTGAGTGTTGTTTCTTACAAAATCCATTAACTACGTTGTTAGCTTATCATAATGCAAGTAGAACTTATATAAAAGAATATATTAAAATGTTGACAGAAATTATTCAAGAATTAAACCCGATATTAATATTACTTCATCAAGAAAATGTAAAAGCAACATTTGATAAGGTAAAAAAAGAAAGACCAAAAGAATGGTTAGATTTTGTTATTAAATATGTTACAACGCAAGCATATGGTAAAGAAAAACAATTAGAAGGGTATGTTGGATTAATTGATTTTTATACGGTTTTAAGTAAATTGGAACTAAAAATTTTCAAATCATTAGAACTAGAGAAATTAATTATAAAAAATCCTGAACTAAATTGGCATGATAATTATAATAAGATTAGTAATTTCTTAGAGAAAAGTTGTAAATAACAATTATACATATTTAACTGAGTGTAACTGTGGGCGATGCGTCTTTGTATAAACAATATTTGGCCGATTTCATTCTTTGTCACTGCACACAAATCCAACAACCCAAGATATGAGTTATTGCTGGACTTCGGAAACACCTAAACTTTAACTGAAATTGAACGATGGCCGCGTCGTCTATGGTGAGGAGTAATAATAGATAAAATTTGTAGAAGGGAAGTGGAGTTTAGATTATGAACGGGCTAATAATTCTAACCAGTATGATTTTTGTAGCGTATTTAATATTTACAATAATAAAAACTAAAAAAACAAAATATATTTTGTCGCCTATTGTTAGCCTTTTATACGGATTTTTGCTTTTCTTTATAGGTATGGGTATAAGCAGTACTTTATATCTTATTCTTGCAGTATTACCAGTTGTTTTTGTTATATTTCATATAGTTCTGCTGAGATAGGTCTTTTCAATTAATTATGGTTTCAATAAAGTTATTAAAGAATATTTCATTGAATTCAGGAGGCTGAATAATGGATAATAGAATTAATAGATTTATATATTATAGTAGAATTATTTTAATTTTATTTATAATACAACAAGTAGCTAGTAAAGTTGGAGGTTTAGTTGCTAATCTATTCACTTATAAAAAAGTAGATCCTCAAAATCTATTTGCTTTTATATCTTTTCATCATATTGTCCAGGCTCTTATTGCTTTAATAATAATCATTGTCTGTAAGAAGTTATATGATATCACTTTTGGTTTTAAACTTGGAAAAGTGAAAGAAGGACTAACTGATGTGGGTATATTTACTATAATTATGTTAGTTTATGTTTTGATAAGTTATGTTATAGGCTATTATTTTGGTATTATAAAACCATTAGATTTTCCATTAGATGCTAGAAATGTACTGGGAACATTAGGATTTCAACTATTTTTAAGTGGTCCATCTGAAGAAATATTATTTCGGGCTTTACCAATTAGTATATTATTATTGGTATTTAAAAAAAGTATAATTTTAAAATGGAAGATTTCATTGGAAACAATTATTGCAGCATGTTTGTTTTCAATAGCTCATATAAAATGGTCTTTATCACCATTTGAAATAAATATGGATTATTTTCAACTAGTATATGCTTTTATTATGGGAATAGCTTATGGGAGGGTTTATCAAAAGAGCGGTAGTATTATATATCCAATGTTAATGCATAGCATAAGTAATGTTTTATTTGTTGGTATAGGATACTTTTTTTCAGCGATAAGCTAAATTTATAACTATACTTATAAATTTGAAAGTGGGTGAATTAAATGAATACATTTATTCTAGTAATACCAATTATTTTTATACGTTATATCCTTATGAGGATTATAAGTAAGGAAGCTATAGAAAGAGCAGGATTTTTCCCTCCTACAGAAGGAAAAGAACAATTTGCTTTTTATATTTATCAAATTACAACGCTTATTTTACTTATATATTTATTTTTTTCAGAAATAAAATTTGATACAATATTAAATTATGTGGGTTTAATCGTATTTGTAATAGGAACGATATCTTATATAAAATCAATAATAGATTTTTCAAAACCTCAAGAAAGTGGCATAAATAAAAATGGATTATATAAATATTCGCGCAATCCTATGTACGTAGCCTTCTTTTTGTATTTTTTAGGCTGTAGTCTTCTAATAAATTCACTGTTTTATTTTATAATATTACTTATATTTCAAATTTCAGTTCATTATCTTATATTATCAGAAGAAAGGTGGTGTATTAAAGGATTTGGGGAAGAATACAATAAATATATGAAGAATGTTAGACGTTATATTTAAAATGAGAGACCGTGCTACCTCTTATAACATTAAAAATAGGAGGATATTAATGAAAACAATTATAAGAAAAGAGCAGCCTAAAGACTATATTGAAATATCGGAGGTAATAAAGTCAGCATTTTTTAGAAAAGGAAAAGATATTGAATTTAATGAATGGGTTTTAGTTGAAAATATCAGAAAAACGGATTATTATATAAATGAATTATCTCTTGTAGCAGAAATTAATGGTAAAATTTTAGGACATATTATGTTTACACCTTTAAAAATTAAAAATAAAAATCAAGCATTTGATTCTCTGGCACTTGCTCCGGTTTCTGTAAAAAAAGAGTATCAAAAACAAGGAATAGGTAAAAAGCTAGTTATTTCAGGTATAGAAAAAGGAAAGGAATTAGGTTATCAATCCATTGTTGTTTTAGGCCAACCTGAATATTATCCTAAATTTGGATTTAAACCGGCATCAAATTGGAAAATTGGACTTACAAGTGATTTTAACGATGATTGTCTTTTCGTATTAGAATTGTTAAAAGGTTCTTTAAATAGTGTGACTGGTATAATTCAATATTGTCCACCTTTTTATAATGAGGATGGTGAACTAATATAACTAAAGTAAATTGTGGGTCGCTAGATCTGGCATTGGCTTAACTTTGCGGATGGGTTCACATAAGATGGGATTTACGTGGACGGTAACGTCGTAAATTCCTGGAACGTTATACGAGATGGGACGAGCAAAAATTTGGCCATTCAGCCTCACTAAAAAAACAAAAGGTAGAAATGAGGTAGAAAACATGTTTTTTCCAGACATTGAAACAGATCGACTTATATTGAGAAAATTTCAGCATAAAGATTTGCAGTTTATCTTTAATCATTTTAGTAATAATGATGTATGCAAATATTTATATGATAATGAACCGCTTAGATCAATTGAAGAGGCAAAAGAAATAATGGCATTTTATGAGGATCAGGAAAATAAAACTCATAATCGATGGATGATTATAAATAAGCAAGATAATAATCGAATGGGAACATGCGGTTTTCATTGTTGGGATAAACAAAATAATATTGCTGAAATTGGATATGATTTAACAAAAATGTATTGGGGTCAAGGATACATGACAGAAGCATTGACTTCAATATTAAATCATGGATTTCAAAATCTTGGGTTAAATAGGGTTCAAGCATTTGTATCTATTGAAAACGAAAGTTCATCTAAACTACTATTAAAATTAGGATTTAAAAATGAGGGAATAATAAGGGAAAAACATTTATATCGAGGTGAATATTATGACCATTTTTGTTTTTCACTTTTAAAACGAGAATGGAAGGAAAGCTGATGTGAGTAATACTTATCACGCCAGTCCTTGGGAGCAAGCACGCCAAGAACACTGGAGACGTTATTTGAAATAGTTCCAATCCAGCGTTTAGAAGGAGAGAATAATTTTGATTAAAAGAAACTATTTGTTGATTGGTGGAATAATTCTATCATTTACTATTGCTATTATTATTTTATTGAATTATCTAGTATATAATGAGGAATTAATTGAAGTTGATGCTGACCCACAACAAGGTTTTAATTATGGTTATTATTTATATATACCTAATGATGTAAAACAAAGTGAAGTAAATTATTTATTAGTGGAACCAAATAATACGGGTAAACCTAGTGATGATAGTACAATTCATAAAAAAGCAGCAAAAAAATTAATTAAAAATGGAGTTGGAAATTATATTTCGAAAGAATTAAAAATACCGTTATTAGTTCCTTTATTTGACAGACCAATGGGCAATGTTAAAATGTATACGCATTCTTTAGATAGTGATACATTAAAAAACAACGAAGGTCAGCTTGCTAGAATAGATTTGCAGTTACTACATATGATTGAAGACGCAAAGAAAAAATTATTAGAAAAAGATATTAATCTAAAAGATAAAGTATTCTTACATGGATTTTCTGCATCAGGAAGTTTTACAAATAGATTTACTGCATTACATCCAGAAATTGTAAAGGCGGTATCATCTGGTGGAGTTAACTCTATGCCAATTATTCCTGCTAAAGAGTGGGACGGAAAAGAACTACCTTATCACGTGGGTATAGCAAATATCAAAAATATCGCAGGAATTGAGTTTAACTTAGATGAGTATAAAAGGGTAGCCCAGTATATTTTTATGGGAGAATTAGACGAAAATGATACTTTGCCATATAGTGATGCTTTTAATCCAGATGAGAGAATAGTTGTTAAAGAAGTATTAGGACAAGAAATGCAAGATCGTTGGGAAAAATCAAAAAGAATATATAACTATTTTGGAATTCCGGCTCAAATGGTAAAGTACAAAGGAATAGATCATACAATTACACTTGAAATAAAGAAAGATATTGTTAACTTTCTTAAACTTAACTCAGGAAAAGAGATAAAATTTATTATTCCATATGAGTATTAAAAGTAAGTAGGCGACTACTTCATCTAACAGCAAGATTGCCGATTTCGCTCTCGGCGGTATCTTCATCTAAATTCATTCGCAAGAGCGGTCGTGCTAAGCCTCATGAACTTCGGAAACCTGCGGACGTTAGAACGCCAAGTTAAGCTTAGTATTTCTAGCAAAGTGAAAATAATGGA
>JADQBT010000026.1 GCA_016278485.1 Halanaerobiales bacterium | reverse complement strand
GAGTCTTCTTTCTATTTTTTTATACAATATCTCCAAAACTTATTTTACACTAACTGTAAAAAAGATATATAATCTAAAATGCAAACATAATAGCTTAGTAATTTGAGTATCTATGTATTGTTAGCTCAACTGATGGATGATTAATTATTTGGAGGGATAATGATGATGATTTTTATCTCATTTAAAAATATAATCGCTTTACTATGCATATCCCTATTACTCATATTAGGTAGTTATATCTGTTATAGAACTATTATTAATAAAAATTATGCAATCTTTGTAGATAAAGAACAACATGATATGTTAACTACAAAAATACAGGAAATATTCAAAATTAGAAATAACTCTATCTTGATGCAAAACAGTGATAAAATAAAACAATTATATAATAATAATGTAAGAAATGGACGCTGGGCCTGTGAACATGCCCTAAAAAAAATGAAGTACTTACACTCCTGGTCCAAAAAACAGGGAATCAAATTTAAAGACATTAATTCCACTGTGATTATTAGATATGTCAAAAAAAAAGGTGATGGATTTACAATAAACTTAATGGCTTCAACAAAGTATATATATTCATATAAGGATAATAAAAAGAAAGAAAATTCCTTTAAAATTGGCACTTATCATTCTCTTGATCTAATGCCCCACCCTGACTCTCCAACTACAGAAAATAACTTAGTTATTACAAGAGAATGGTATACAGATCCTTTCGCTGATTCATTACGTTTAGAAGAAGTTGAAAATCAAGATATTAAAACCATTATTCTTTCTAGAGAAAAAAGAGATTTATCCCCGTTGAATCAAAGAAGAAAAAAGGCTTTAGAATATGCCGAAAAATACTGTGGTGCAGCAAATATTCCTAATTATAATCATAAATATAACTCTGAATATAAAAATTATAATAATTTAGGTGGAGACTGTGCAAATTTTGCTTCACAGATATTATATGAAGGGGGCGGTTTTTCTAAAAATGGTACCTGGAATTATTATCGTGGAGCAGGAAGTAAAGCCTGGATAAACGCACATGCTTTTAATAACTATATGGTTTATAGCGGTAGAGCCACTCAGATAGCCCGGGGAAACTATGAAGAAGTATTAAAACTTTCGTACAAATTATTGCCTGGTGATTATATTGCTTATGAAAAGAAAGGTAAAGTCGTACATATTTCAATAGTAAGTGGAAGCGATTCAAAAGGTTATGCACATGTCATATCTCATAATACAGATAGATATCATGTGCCATGGGATTTAGGTTGGAGTAATAATATTATAAAGTTCAGATTAGTACAGGTACATTATTAAAAATAGAAGTTATTAATTTATAGAACACCACTGCTTATTGTTTAAATACCAAGTAATCGTTCTCTTCAATCCAGCTTCAAAAGAATAGCTAGCAGTCCATCCCAATTCTTGCTTAATTTTGCTTGCATTAAGAGCATATCTTTTATCATGACCAGGACGATCTTTAACATATTTTATCAGACTAGAGGGCTTATCTAAATAATCCAAAATTTTTTTTGCAATATAGATGTTAGTTTTTTCATTATTAGCACCGATATTATATATTTCTCCAATTTGGCCTGCATGTAAAACCTTATCTATAGCCTTACAATGATCTTCAACATAGAGCCAGTCTCTGACTTGCTGACCATCCCCATAAATTGGTAGCTCTCTATTCTTTAAAGCCCTTCTAATCAGCAGTGGAATTAGTTTTTCAAAATTTTGATAAGGTCCATAATTATTAGAACTGCGAGTTATAATAGCTGGTAAGTTAAACGTTTTATAATAAGATCTTACCAACATATCTGCACTAGCTTTACTTGCTGAATAAGGATTATTAGGTTTTAACGAACATTTTTCATTAAAACTTCCACTTGGTCCTAATGCACCATAGACTTCGTCTGTAGATATTTGGATGAATTTTTCTAGTTTATTCTTTTTAGCTGCATCTAATAAAACTTGTGTTCCCACAACATTGGTTTCGATAAAAATGGCTGGATCTATGATACTTCTATCCACATGTGATTCAGCTGCAAAGTTTATTATGAATTCTATATCATTTTCAAATATCTTATCTAGCATTTTTCTATCACATATATTACCTTCAATAAACCGATAGTTTTCATTCTTTTTTACCTCTTGCAAATTTTCCATATGACCTGCATATGTTAATAGATCAAGATTTATAATCTGATATTTATTATATTTTTTTAAGATATATTTAATGAAATTACTTCCTATAAACCCGGCTCCACCAGTCACTAATATCGTTTTCACGTTCTCACACCTCAATCTGACTATGAATAAGGTCTAAAATTTCATTTTTCACTGCAAAATAATCCTCTTTATAGATTACATCTTTTGAATTATTATTAAAAATTTCATGAGTAAAGCCTACGTTAAATTCTTTTAATATTTTTCCTGGACGTTTCGACATTACTACAATCCTCGTAGCAAGTGATAATGCTTCATCAACATCATGAGTGATAAAAAAGATTGTAGTATTATTTTCTTTCCATATTTCACGAATCAAAGTCTGCATATTATCTCTAGTCAAAGCATCTAAAGCACCAAAAGGCTCATCCATCAGTATTACCTGAGGATAATTAGCTAAAACTCTTGCTAATGCCACTCTCTGCTTCATGCCTCCGGATAGTTCAAATGTAGCTTTATCACCAAAGCCGGCTAATTTTACCTGTTCTAAGAAAAATGTCCTAATTTTTTTAATTTCATCTTTAGGAATATCTCGCATTTTAGGACCAAATTCTACATTATCTTTTACACTCATCCAGGGATAAAGAGTTGGAGATTGAAATACGACTCCCCTGTGCCAGTCAGGACCTTCGATATTTTTTCCTTGCATAAGACAACTCCCGCTAGTAGGTTTAATGTAACCAGCAATAGTTTTTAATAATGTGCTTTTACCACAACCCGATGGTCCTAAAACGCACAGAAATTCCCCAGATTTAATTTGTAAATTAATATTATCCAATGCTAAAATTGAACTCGCCTTTTCACCATAAACTAGCTTTAGATTATTAATATCTATTAACAACTCATTTTCTCCATTTCTTGGCATAGCTAGGTTCCTTTCGTAAATCGATCAGTAAGTTTATAAAATTTATTCCAGAGATTTTTCAATATATATTGGATTTACATATTCATTAAACTCTTCCTGGGTTGGAGAATATTCAATAGAATTCTGATTTTGCAAAAAATCTGAAGTATCTTTCATAATAATAGCAAAAGCCCCAGAATCTTCGCTTGTGCCAAAAAATTCTTCACCCAGTAATTCTTCTGCTGTGTACCAGCTAGAACCTCTCATCTGTAATAATGCTTCTTTTTTCTCTATTCCCAGTTGTTCAGCTACAATAGCTGCAGCTTTTTCTGGATTATTTCTATAAATATCTGCAGCCTCTGTTAGACAGTTGATAAAAGATACCACTAAATCAGGATATTTATCAGAAAATTCTTTCCTAACTACCTCTACATTAGCAGTTATATATCCCTCGTCAATCATATCTTTACTCGAAATAAGCACTTTTCCACTTTCTAATAGTTTTCCTAAAGATGGCTGCCAGGTATAGGCCGCTTTGATATCTCCTCTTTCCCAGGCTGCAAAAATTTCTGCTGTTTGCATATCTAAAAGCTGCACTTGGTCGGCAATTCCTGCATTTTTAAGTGCATTTAATAAAATATAATGAGCTGTCGATGCAAAAGGTGTTGCAATTCGCATGCCGGCAAGATCCTCTATTCTATTTATACCTGAACCATTTTTAACTGCTAAAGCTTCAATCTCTCCCAGAACTTCATGGATCCAGATCATTTCGACATCAAGTTCCCTGGATAAAGCCGTAATAGCATTTGTGTTACCCATAGTTGCAAAATCAATACTCCCTGATGCTAATGCTTTATTTGCCTCAGCTCCAGAGTCAAAGACAATCAAATTATATTCAATACCCTTATCAGCAAAGTATTTATCAAATAATCCTTCTGCAATTGCTATTGTTTCATCATTAGGCACACGCAGAATACCAAAATTAATTTCATCCGGCAAAGCTTTGCTTGTTTGATTCTCATTACTTGAATTACCTCCACATCCTGCAAGTGAAATAGTTAAAACTCCCACAAATATTATTAATAATATTTTTTTTGTTAAATTATTTTTCATAATCTACCTCCGATTTAAAGTCTGCTTAGACATGACCTTTCCAAAAAATAATCTTTTTCTCCAGAAAACGTAATCCAGCATCTATGATAACTCCTGTAATTCCCATAATTATAATACCTACAAATATAACATCACTTTTCAAGAAATTAGAAGCATCTAAAACCATCCAGCCTATGCCAGAGGTAGCAGCAACCATTTCAGCAGAGACTAAAGTAGTATATGCTACACCAAATGCCGTTCTAATACCTGTAAAAATTTCAGGTAAACAGGCAGGTAATACAATCTTAAAAAAGACCCTTTTTTGATCTGCACCTAAAGATTTAGCACTTAATATATAATCTTGATTAATCTTTCTAACCGCAGATACGCAGGCAATATAAATCGGCGCAAACCCTGCTAGAAATAAAAGTATTACTTTAGATTTATCATCAATACCAAACCATAATACAAGCAAAGTATAATATGCAAGTGGTGGCAGTGGCCGATAAAATTCAACTACAGAGTCAATAATTGCCTCAATTTTATTAAAATATCCACTTAAAAGCCCAAGTGGAACTGCAGTTGTGACAGCAAGTCCTAAAGCAATTAATAATCTTCTAAAACTAGCTCCCAGGTGGACCCAGATGGAAACTCCATTATAGCCTTCCTTTAAAATTGTAAGAAATGTAAGCCAAACTTTATAGGGTGATGGAACTAAAGTAGCTGAGAAAATCCTTAATTCGGTTACTAGATACCAAATAGCTAAAATTGTTAGCCAGGTTAATACTGTCAATCTTTTTTCGACTTTACTCTTTTTTGTTACTTTTTTCGGACTCAAAAGTTTTTCTTTATTTAGTTGTGGAATAAATTTCATAAGTTATCCGCCCTTATCTAAATTGAATATATTATATCATATATTTGACATAAAATGTATGCTAAAAGAGCTTGGTCAAAATTAAAGCTTAATTAGAAAGGCCACCAAGTATTAACCCGATGGCCGTGGACGTAACTCTACTTTAATAAGTTTAATTACACCCCATTGAATCAATTATTATTCAAAATTATATGCTGTTACTATTTTTTCTCTTCCAGTTGCCTGATCTAGATAATACTCATAGTAGCAGATTCCTAAGAATGAACCAGAAATATTATAGACATTCTCATAACCCATTCCCTGTAAGGCCATAACAGCATTATAACTTCTCTGGGATGAACGACAGTGTAAATATACTGGTTCATCTTTTGGAATTTCTTCCATTCGATCTCTAAGCTGACTCAAAGGAATATTGATTGCATTTTTAAGATGTCCTTCTGCAAATTCATCCTCTTCCCTTACATCGACAATAAAGGCCTTATTTTCCACCAGTTCTCTTACTTTTGTGACAGGCACCTGTGTAAATTGACCGTTCAAAAGATTTAATCCTACTAATGCAGCATGATTTACTACATCTTTGGCTGTTCCAAATAATGGAGCATAACATAATTCCAATTCTTTTAAGTCCTCTAAAGTACCATCCATTAAAATCATCGTTGCAATAACATCTATTCTTTTATCTACATTACCCTTTCCTATTGCCTGGGCACCAAGTATTCTACCTGTTGGATATTCATAGACTAATTTAAAATGTAATGGCTCACATTCAGGCATTAATCCTACTTTATCCCCAGGAATTATATATACAATGTCATAGGATATACCTAAGGATTTAGCTGTTTTTTCATTTAAGCCTGTAGATGCTGCATTGATATCAAATACTTGTACTACGGAAGAACCTATTACCCCATTATTTCGATGCGGAATATTATAAATGTGGTCAGCTGCTGCCCTAGCCTGTCTTTGCGCAGGTCCGGCCAGAGCAAGTCTTGTTTTCTGATGAGTTAAGCGGTTGTAAACTTCTATTGCATCTCCGACAGCATAAATATCTTTATCACTTGTGCAATAGCTATGATCTACTTTGATACCGCCAGTCTCACCTATTTCAAGACCAGCCTCTTTGGCTAGTTTTGTTTCAGGACTTACTCCAATCGCCATAACCACTACTTCCGCATCGACTTTCTTATTAGAATCTAAGACTACAAAGCTAGCATCAATTTTTTGAACTGCATCACTTAAAATTAGATTTATTCCTTTATCATCTAGCTCTTTATGCAAAATCTGAGCCATATCATAATCAAATGGTGACATAACTTGATCAAGTGCTTCAATAAGACTAACATTTTTGCCAGCAAGATGAAGGTTTTCTGTAACCTCCATCCCGATGAAGCCTCCCCCTACAACAGCTATATCATTAATTTCATTTTTTTCAATATAATTATTTAACTTTCTAATATCCTGGACGTTTCTAACTGTAAATACATGTTCACTATCTATTCCCTGAATACTTCGCGGGCAGATTGGATTAGCTCCTGGAGAAAGTACTAACTTATCATATGCTTCTTCATATTCTTCTCCGGTTTCCAAATTTTTTACAACTACTTTTTTTTCATTTTTCTTTATTTTAGTAACTTCGCTCTTAATTCTTGCTTCAATATTATATTGCTTTTTAAATTCTTCTGGACATATCATTACTAAATCATCACTATTTTCAACAATACCACTTAAATGAAATGGTAATGAGCAGTTGGAAAAAGAAACATGAGGACCTCTTTCAAACATGATTACTTCTGCTGATTCATCAAGGCGTCTTACCCTTGCAGCAGTTGATGCACCCCCAGCAACTCCACCTACTACTAATACTCTATTGCTCATTATATATTTCCCCCTTTTTATGCTTAATATAACTAAATTAACTCACTAGCTTAAACACTAACTTCTTCATTTTGATTTTCAATAATATCCTCAGCAAGAGAAGGTCTAAAGAATATTTTATTACTGATAATTCCGCCTACAGTCATGGAGATTAAGAATACCCATCCAGATAAAGAAAAGTTTGCGATAGGAGTATATAATGCACCAACATTACATCCATTTGCAAGTCTAGTGCCTAAACCCATAGTTATACCGCCTAATGCGAATAAAAAGATTTCACTTTTTTCTATATGCAATCCTGAAATAAATGAGCTCTTAAGCAGACCAGCTGTTAATAGATAAATCAAGGTTCCCACTATTATTCCAAAATTTTGGACTGAAATTTGATGTTGAAAAAATGGTAATTCAAAAATATCAGCTGACATTTTAGAAAAATTGGCAAGTGATTCAGCAGAAACACCAAAAAGCATAAAAACTTTACCCATCCAGATTCCATATGGAGTGGAAGCTCCCCAACCAGCCTTAGTAATTCCCATCAATAGGGCAAATATTACGCTGATTACAACTGCTCCCTGTTCTAATGTCCAAGGTTTAATAAAGATATGCTGATAAGTTTCAGCACTAAAAAGTTTAAAGTTTTCAGAATCTAATTCTTCTTTCTTATCTTGCTGTATTTCCATCGTGTGCCCAACATATCTATTTTTAGATTTAAGCCATTTCTCATAATAATATGAAATAAAAACTACTACAGCACAGAAGAATGCAATTAACATCAGTGAGCCAAGATAGCCGCCAAAACCATCCCATTGAAAAAGATCAGGTAGAAAAACTCCTTCATTTAATTTAACACCTGTCGGTGTAATAAACCAGGAGTTCCTAACCCAGCCTGCAGTTCTCTGGATGGGAAAACCAAGAAAAACGCCTAAACCAAAAAAAATTAAAGTAATAAATGCTCTAGAAAATCCTGAAGATAAATCCGTAAGTACTCCAGAAGCACAACAGACAGAAATTGACATCCCGAAACCAAACAATAATCCTCCTAAAATTAAACCCATATTAATAGGATTTATCCAGAGATTAAAATTTGTGGGCTCTGAATTATATAAAAATGCAGTGGTTATAAGAGCAGTAATAAAGAACATAAACATCAATGTCCTCATTAATTTTGTTGATCCAGTCCTATATGCCCGGTTAACACTACCAGCAAATCCAGTATAAGCTCTGGCCAGAGTATAACCTAATCCCAAACCTACCAATAGCCTAAAAAATAAAATATCTGTTTTCAAAAAGGTGTTTCCGAAAACTATGACCAGTATAGCAACTATAAAGCCTAAAATAATTTCCGTCTTCTTCACAGTAATTCCCCCCTTATATTAAATATATTATTTTAACATAATTTATAAATAAAAGATTAAGGAGTCTCCCTTTATAGTATAATTTAATTGTAGGAAAACTCCTCTCAATATGAATATTGAAAATATAATTTAGCTTACTATTTTACAACATCATATCCCTTATTTGACCATCCATAAGGTTTGTTTGCTGAAGTACCCATACCACCATTTAAGGATACGGCATCATAACCTAACATTCTTAAACCAGCTACAGCCTGACCTGCAGTCTGACCAGTATAACAGTAGACTACAATTTTTCCGTCTGGTAACTGACCAAAGTACTCCTGCATGCCTTTACCCCATGGAATATTAATTGCATTAGCAATATGACCTTCAGCAAATGCTGATGGCTGTCTGATAGAAAGAATGGTAATATCTTCTTCAGCTTCAATCAACATATTGAGGAGATCTTCACTAATCTTATAATTCTTGAACATAGTATCTTTAGCATCAGCTAATCCAGCATAATAATCAATAATTGCTGACTTAATTGCAGGATCGATTTCATAAGGAGTTGTACCGCTAAGTTCATTTACACTGGTTTCAACAACTGCCTCATACCCTTCTACTCTTGTGATACCAAGATTCCAACCGAATTTTACAGACTTTGCTTCAAAACCAGCAAAGTTTAATAAAGCAACAGCTTGGTTGGCAGTTTGCGCTGTGTAACAATAAACATAAATAGTTTCATCAGCAGGTAATTTATCAAGATTTTCTGCAATCGCATCTGGTCCCCAAGGCAGATTAACTGCACCTTTGATATGACCAGCATTATAAACATCAGGTTGTCTAATATCTAGAATAAAGAGATCTTCCCCTGCCTTAACCTTTTCAATAAATGTGGCCTGAGCTATCATACCATTGTCTGCTGGCAAATTAGCAAAATAACTATTAACTGCATTTTCAACTTCCTCTGAAACTGCTAATGCGGAACCCACTAAACCAACTAATAATACTAATGTAATTAATACTGAAAATAAACTTCTTCTTCTCATTTTTATTCCTCCTTGAAATTTTAATTTAAATTGTTATGATCCATCTTGAAAATTAGACTGAACACTTGACCCTTCAGGTATTTGCACCGGTAAAGATGTATCTGATGACCATTCAATCCAGGCCCCATCATATATCTTTAAATTTCTATAACCGGCATTATAAAGTGCAAGATAAGTCTGAGCAGCTCTGATTGAAGTTTTACAATACATAATAACAGTCTTCTCAGGAACTATGCCTTTGTCTCTATATAAAGTGTGAATTTGTCTTACTGGTCTGAACGTACCATCATCATAGTTGTTGTATAAATAGTTAAAATATATAGAACCGGGAATAGTGCCTCTATTATACTCTTCTGTAGTCCGGACATCTAATAATAAGACATCATCCTGTGGATTATTAAGTATTGATTTTACTTCTTCCTTGCTGGCTATCATATCTGAATTCGTTTCTGCAATTGAATACTCTGCAACTGCTACTTCAGGTATATTAGACGTTTCGTCTGCACCAGCTCTCAGCAAAGCTTTGCGACCTCCACTAACCACTTTGACATCTTGATGACCATAAACTTTCATCGTCCACCATAATCTGGCAGCATCCATGTTATTGTTATCATCATAAACAATCACAGTGGAATCATTAGAAATTCCATTTTTCCCTAAAACCTTTGCAATCTTCTCTGCTGAAGCTAACATGTTTGGAAATGGAGCAAAGGTAGTAATATCATTTCTACTGATATTTACAGCACCTTCTAGATGTCCATCCTCATAAACGCTTGATTTCTGTGCATCTACAAGCACAACGTTTTCTTCTGACACAATCTTTAGGGCTTCTTTTGCCGTTATAATTTCTTTGCCCTTTACTCCAGGCGCATCTGTACTGGTACAGCCTGTAACAAGTAAAAGGATTGCCACCAGAACAAGGAAAAGCTTAGATATTTTTCTCACTCTCACACCTCCAATACTCTGTATTTTATCTTGTTAAAAAAAGTACAATATCTAATACTATTATAAGACATAATCTTTATCTATGGCGATAACTATTATTTATAGTGTATTTGAATATCCAATAAATAAATAATTTCTTTACCTGTAAAGAGCTGTAATGGTATAATATAGGGAAGATTGGGGGTATCAGAGGTGGGTTATCTAAAAAGAATAAGGCCAATTCACATTATTATTATAATTTTCTTTATTACGAATCTGTTCTTTTTGACTAACTTTCCTTTTATTCATTCTGATGAGGCCTGGTTAAGTGGCTTATCCCGTAATATGTTGCAAAATAATGATTTATCTGTCACAGAACCATTTTTTGATCTTTACCCCAGGCATCCGCATGCTATTAAAACATTATTTCATTTAATTCAGATAGCCTTTATTAAACTCATGGGATATAATATCTTTACTTTCCGTTTCATCTCACTTCTAGCAGGAACAACAGCTTTATATATTTTTTATAAGTTAGCCAGAAAAATTACTGACAAAAAAATATTATCTTATCTTGCCACAATTATTATGGCAGTTGATATTCAATTTATTTATGCCACACATTTTGCGAGACAAGAGATTATACTTATATTATATTTATTAGCAGCTTTTTATTATTTTTTATGCAAATATCGTTTTAACATTTCAATCCGGCAGGATATCATTCTAGGTTTGATTTTAGGTAGTTCGATTGGTATTCACCCAAATAGTTTTGTTATTGTGCTACCTTTTATATTGATCTTTATATATCATCTTCTAATTGATAAACAGATTAAGTTGATTAATTTTCTTGCCCTGATAGGAACATTGGGATTATTTGCTCTATTTTTTATTCTACTTAGCTTTAAATTTAATCCAAACTTTATTTATAATTACACCAATTATGGAGAAAGTCTGGGCGTATTTAGTTCAATTTTCACTAAAATAGACAGGTTGGATTACTTTTATAAAAAACTATACTATCAAGTTAGTGGCACTTATTATACTCCACATATCAAATTTCAATTTATAATTTTTGCTTTAGCTATGATTTATGCAATCACTGAACTTATCTTCAAAAGAAACAAAAACAATATAATCTTACTTTTAATTATTTTGGGAATAAATGTGGGTTATCTAACTATCGGTCGCTATAATCAAACAAGCATTATCTTTATTTTTCCTATTTCTTACCTTTTGATTTTAAATATCATCTCTTCTATGCAAAAAAAATATAGCTATCCAATCATTGCTCTGCTGATCACTGTTTTGACCTTTAATACAACATCTAATATACTAATAGACTCACATTATAATTATGATGATTACCAAAAAGAAATAGCCAGCATAGTCGCTAAAAACGACCGGGTGCTGGCTAACCTCAATACCGAATATTATTTTGATAATGGAAAATTATTTGAATACAGAAATCTGGCTTATCTAGCTGAAAACGGCTTAAATTTTTCAGATTATATAGCTACTAATGAAATCAAATATATTATCTATCCGCAAGAAATGGATTTTATTTATAATTCTAGACCAGTCTGGAATATTTTGTATGGCAACTTATTTCCCTATTATCAAGATATGAAAACTTATTTAAAAAATGAATGCAGACTGGTTCACAATTTTACAAATAAAACTTATGGAATGAGAATTGCTCGATATGTTGGTCAGAAAGAATGGAGTATTAAAATATATCAAGTTATTAAAGATTAGACATAAGCCCTATAGAACTTCACCCAATTTTCTAAGCACAAGGTTCTCTCCTAAATAATCACATATCTTAAGAGTATTATATGTTTTATTAATATTTTCTTTTAATTCTTCTCTGCTTGTCCCACCTTGTACAATAAAATATCCTGCCCTTTCCGTGGCATTTTTTATCTTTCCTATCTTATCACCTTTAGAAAAGTTAAATCCAGCCTGCATAACCCAGGGCAGCCTCATTAATTCATTCACTGTGCTCATATTACAGATCTTTCCTGGACTAGCAAAAAACAACTGTACAGAAAGCCATTTATTATTATTGTTAATTTCATAATCTAAAAGCTGATCTTTTTTCAGATCAAGACCAAGTGATAAATCAACCATTAAATCCAATATATCTACTCCAGTAAGATAAGGCATAAAATCGCCTTCATAGGCACCGCCGATGCGACAGGCTATCTCATTGACCTTTATTCCATCATCACCAATCAACAATTGAAAATATATTGGCCCATTTTCTATATTAAAACCTTGTACAATCTGCTCCGAAATTTCTTTTATTTCTCGATAATGACTTCTTAAAAATAATGAAGGAAAAATATGGGCTGTACAAATACCAATATGTAATGAATCTGCGTATCTAATCCGATCAGTTACTGTTAAAATTTTCAATTTTTTATCAACAACCCAGCCGCTGACTGTGATCTCCTTACTTTCATAATACTCTTCCAGTAGAATCTCCTCTTCTCTGGAGTACTTTAAAACTTCGGAAAACCTTTCCCTTATTTCTCCTAACGTATTTAATTTAAATATACCGCGCTGACCTTGACTATCAAGTGGTTTAATAACAACAGGAAATTTAATATTATTAAGTTCATCTTTAGAAAAGTCTTTTTTTAATATTTTAAAATTCACTGTTGGAATTTTATATTTTTGAAAGGTATTTTTCATGATCTTTTTATTTGTAACCGCTTTTGCTGTTGAAAGAGATAAAAATGTGGGAAGGTTTAAACTATCTGCTACTTTTGTGGCTGTCAAAACAGGTTGGTCTGTACCTACAGTCATCACACCATCAATTCCATGTTTTCTAGCAACTGCCAGATTACCTTCTATATCAAAAGTACTAACTGTTTCTCCATAATCTGCATAAGTCTTACCTGGAGCATCCTCAAAATAATCAGATACAATTACTTGATGTCCCTTTTCTTTGCTTTGCTTAATAGCACTTAGTTGGCCACTACCTCCACCAAGAATTAATAATTTCATGCTAAATAACCCCTTGTCTAATATGATTAGAATCCTTTTTTATCTTCTATTATAAATTGTGGTTTTTTTGACCTAAATAACTTTAATATAGATAGATTACCATGATAAATATAGAGTTTAATAAAAAGGCGAATAAGTTTGAGAATGTTGTAATTTGATTTACCATATCTGCGATTTTTGTGACTTACATATATGTTTCCTATGTTATCTGTATGTTTTAAAATAATTACCGAAATATAGACAAATGCAGCCTTATATTTTATTATTTTTTCAATAAGTTTTCTGCTCATAATTCTAAAACTACTAACTCTAATTTCAGATTTCTTGGGAGTAATAAATGCAAATAAATAGTTAGTTATTTTTGACCCTATTTTTCTATAAAAACTATATTTCCTCTCGACTGGTATGTTGTAGACTACTTCATAACCTTTTTTGATAGTTTTATACAATGCAATTATATCTTCCGGTCTATGTTGCAAATCATCATCAAGAGTAACTACAAAATCACCTTTTACATAATTAAAGCCGCAGATCAATGCATTCTGCTGGCCAAAGTTTTTAGCAAGTTTTATTGCCTTTATTCTATTATCTTTTTTATGCAATTGCAAAATCTTATCATAACTATTATCTTTACTAAAATCGTCAATCATTATAATCTCAAAGTTATCAGTAATTTTTTGCAGGGTATTAATTAAGCGTTGGTATAATTCATCTAATGAATTGGCTGCATTATAAACTGGTATAACAACAGAAATACTGTCTTCCATTCTTACAACTCCTTAAAAACTTCTGTAATATTTTTTATTATATATGTTGACTCCTCATCACTAAGATCAGGATAGATAGGTAATCTTAAAATAGTAGATCCCACGTCCATTGTTAGATCTAAATTTTCTGCTTTATAGCCTAATTTTTTCCCCATTGGTGAACTATGTAAAGGAATATAATGAAATGTTCCATAAATACCCTTGTTCTGCAACTTAGCAATCACATAATCCCTTGTTTTTTTATTATTAAATTTCAAATAAAAAATATGATAATTAGAATCTCTGTCTTCTGGAATAAAAGAAATAGAATCCAGAAATGGACTTTGCACAAATCTTTTTAAACTCTTCTGGTATTTTTCAAATATTTTTTTACGAATATTTTTTATGTTGTCCATTTCTTCAAGTTGAGCATAGAGTACTGCCATTAATAAGTCAGATGGGAGATAACTAGACCCTATATCAACCCAGGTATATTTGTCCACTTCACCCCTTAAAAAACTTGCTCTATTTGTACCTTTTTCCCTTATGATTTCAGCTCTTTTTTTTATATAACTACTACTATTATTGATGACAAGCGCCCCACCTTCACCACTTAGATAATTTTTACTGTTATGAAAGCTATAGCAGCCAAAATCACCGATTCCACCAAGGTACTTGTCTTTATAAGAAGCATTAACCCCCTGGGCTGCATCTTCAATTATATATAATCTGTATTTTTCAGCCAGATTAAGAATTGCATCCATTTCACAGCCGACCCCGGCATAATGGACCGGAATAATTGCTTTAGTTTTCTCTGTTATTCTTTTTTCAATATCTAAAGGGTCGATATTAAAAGTGCATTTTTTTATCTCAGCAAAGACTGGTTTTGCTCCTCTACTAATTACAGCATTAGCTGTTGAAGGAAAAGTAAAAGAAGGCATAATTACTTCATCACCTTCTTTAATCTCAATTAAATCTGCAGCCATCTCCAAAGCATGGGTACAGGAAGTTGTCATGAAAACTTTATCTAATGAAAACCTATTTTCTAAAAAGGAACTCACTTTTTCAGTATAATAACCATCACCACTAAGTTCTCTGCTTTGCAGGGCATCTTCAACATATATTTTTTCTCTTCCAGTTAAATAAGGTTTGTTAAATGGTATCTCCATTATTTTTCCCCTATCTTTTTAATAACAAACGTTTTTTCCTAAATTTTTGAATCCTTCAATAAATTCACGGGTTTCATTATTCAATACTTTAGTCGATTTATTAACCATAAATACATTATAATCTAAATTATAATCTTCAACCCTGGAAATCTTTAATTTATTGTCCGAATTTTCTTCTTTCACGGCATTATATGGTACAAAACCCAAACCATAGCCCTTTTTTACAAGTGTTTTAATTGCTTCCGTTGATTCTAATTTTGCTATTATATTCAATTCATTAATACTATGACCAAGGTCATTTAAGGCTATATCTAAATTATCTTTTATTATACATTCTTCTTTTAGGATAATCAATGGAAGATTTAAGACTTCTTCTAAATCAATTTTTTCGGATATGTCATAGTTTTTGGGTGAAATCAAAACAACTTTTTCTTTAATAACCATCTGACAAATTAATTCTTTTTCATTGCAAGGTCTGGTGATAAAACCTACCTCACATATGTCATTTAATACATCCTCTTCAATTTTATCTGAAAAACCTGATTTGAGATTATAATTATAAGTGGGAAATTTGTTTTGCATCTTTAGTAAGGCACATGGTAAACAGTAAGTTGCAATAGTATAATCAGCTTCAATTTTTACCTCGTTTTTCTGTTGTTTCTCAATACCACTCAGCATCTTATCATAAGTTCTAATAATATTATCTGCATATTTCAATACTAGTTCCCCAGCCTGAGTGAGTTTGACTCCTCTATTACTACGCACTAAAAGTTTCTGCCCCAAAGAATCTTCAAGTTTTTGCATTTGCTGACTTAAAGCGGGTTGAGAAATATGAGATTTATCTGCAACTTTTGATATGCTTTTAGTCTCTGCAATTTTTTGAAAATACTCCAGACTTTCAATATGCATAATTTCCACTCCTTTAGATTTATAACATAAATTTAAATACCATGACTTTGTGAAAAAAATATCTTATTAGCATAAAATATTAAATTATACATTTATCTACTATTTCTATAATAAATTAATTATAATATATTTAATCTGTTATCACAAGTTCTTATACTAAAATAAAAATAACTTTATTACCTTGCGTTATAACTTTTCTGCCTTTCTTGCCTCCACCTCATAGCTGATATTCTGATAAGCTTCAAAACGACTTTGCCCTTTAAGTCGATTTTTAAAATATTCATAAAAATAGCGCAGAAAAAAGAATATAACACCATCTTCTTTGTACTGATTTACATGTTGAGCTTCATGTTTTCTTATTTTATCACTAACATCTTTTTTAGGAATTGCATAAAAAATATGATTCATAATAGTGATTCCTGTTACATTGAGCAACTTTGGCAGCCAATGACTGTAATGCTCGTTCAAAGTTTATCACCTCCAATATGTAATTATTTTATGCAAATACATCAGTATATCTTCATAAGAAAAATACATTTAATATTAATTTCATTAAAAATCATCTTCCTATTTCCTGCCATTATCCTGCCGAAATTTCATATAAAATTAAAAAAGCCACTTCGTGATGAAGTGGCTTAATCATTGTTATGTTAGGTTTAGTTAAATGGTGCCCCTGGTAGGAATCGAACCTACGCAACTGGTTCCGGAGACCAGTACTCTATCCACTGAGCTACAGGGGCATTTTAATAAGTTGTACCTTAATATATTATCAAATTCAACAGTCTTTGTCAATATCGACAAAAATTGAGATAGTGTCAAGTTACTTTTGGATTTAGAGAAGACTCCCTTTTTGTAATTATTA
>JADQBT010000027.1 GCA_016278485.1 Halanaerobiales bacterium | reverse complement strand
CCATTATGACAGTACGGTTAGATTCTGCTATTTTAAAAAATGGGGAAACTCATTTAATTTGTGACTTGACAAAATTTAAGGAACATTGTATCATATTAAGCAAACAACAGATAACTTAAAATAATTGTTAATAACATTGATGGGAAGGAGTAATTCAAATCTCCTGTAAGAGAATGGGGTCCAGAGGCTGGAAGATCCTATCAGGTAGATTGAATGAAAGTCGTCCTTGAGTTGCCTGGCATGAATTTAGTAATCTGGGCCGGTTTTATTGAGCCGTTATCGAAATGAGTGTTATATCATTAGAAAATTTTTGATGATATTGAACTAAGGTGGTACCGCGAGAAAGATCCTCTTTCGTCCTTAAATTGGATGAGGGAGGATTTTTTAATGTTTAGACAATTTTTTAAAAATAGGAGGAAAGATTATGGAAAACAATTTACCGAAAACATATGAACCTTCCAGTACAGAAGATAAGTGGTATGAATACTGGACTAAGCAAAATTATTTTGCACCGATTGAAGATGATAAAGAAAGAGAATCATTTAGTCTGATGATGCCTCCCCCAAATATTACAGGCCAGCTACATATGGGGCATGCTCTTGATAATACTTTACAGGATATTTTAACCCGTTGGAAAAGAATGCAAGGTTATCGCGCCCTCTGGTTACCTGGAACAGATCATGCTAGTATTGCAACAGAAGTAAAGGTTGTTGATAAGCTTAGATCTGAAGGTATTGAAAAAGATGATATTACTCGGGATCAATTTTTAGAAAAAGCCTGGGAATGGAAAGATGAATATGGAGGGAGAATTACCAACCAACTAAAAAAGATTGGCTCTTCTTGTGATTGGACGAGAGAACGGTTTACGATGGATGAAGGTTGTTCTGAAGCAGTAAAAGAAGTTTTTGTTGAATTGTATGAAAGAGATTTAATTTATCAAGGAGATTATATCGTCAATTGGTGTCCTAGTTGTCATACTACATTGTCTGATATTGAAGTAGAACATGAAGATCAGGCAGGCAAAATGTATCATATTAGATATCCATATAAAGGGCAAAGTGGTTATATTACAGTAGCTACCACAAGACCCGAAACTATGCTTGGTGATACAGCTATCGCAGTTCATCCTAGTGATGAGCGTTATCAGAATTTAATAGGTAAGAAGGTAATAGTACCTTTAATAGAAAGAGAAATACCAATTATTGCAGATCAATATGTTGATAGTGATTTTGGAACAGGTATGGTTAAAGTAACACCTGCTCATGATCCAAATGATTTTGAGATTGGTAAAAGACATGATTTAGAAATCATTCAGGTGATAGATGAAGATGCAAAGATGACCAAAGCTGCGGGCAAATATGCAGGACTAGATCGTTATGAGTGTCGGAAAAGTGTGATGGAAGATTTAGCTAAAATGAGTCTAGTTGTTGAGATTGAAAAACATGACCATGCGGTGGGAGAATGTTATCGTTGTGATACTGTAATTGAACCATTAGTTTCAAAACAGTGGTTTGTTAAAATGAAACCACTAGCCGAACCAGCTGTTGCGGCTGTAAAAGATGGTACGATTAACTTTGTTCCGGAAAGATTTAGTAGGGTTTATTTAAACTGGATGGAAAACATACGAGACTGGTGTATTTCTCGTCAACTTTGGTGGGGACACCGTATTCCTGTTTGGTATTGTCAGGATTGTGATGAAGTGATTGTCAGTCGGGAAGAACCAACAACTTGTCCTGCTTGTTCTAAGAGTAATTTAAAACAAGATGAAGACGTACTAGATACCTGGTTTAGTTCAGGCTTGTGGCCGTTCTCAACACTCGGTTGGCCGCAAGAGACTCTCGATTTGCAAAGGTTTTATCCTACTGATGTCTTGGTAACAGGAAGAGATATTATATTTTTCTGGGTTGCACGTATGATTTTTATGGGTCTAGAGTTTATGGATGAAAAGCCATTTGATGATGTATATATTCATGGTTTAATTAGAGATGGACAAGGCAGAAAGATGAGTAAATCTCTTGGTAATGGTATTGATCCATTGGATATTATTGAACAATTTGGAGCAGATGCACTGCGTTTTACATTAATTACTGGTAATACACCAGGTAATGATATGCGATTTAGGGAAGAACGTTTAGAAGCAAGTCGCAATTTTGCCAATAAGATTTGGAATGCAGCAAGATTTATTCTAATGAATGCTGCTGAGCTTAATTATAATGATATCGATCCCCAATCATTAAAAATGACTATGGCAGACCGGTGGATTATTAGTCGTATTAATCAAGTTACAGAAAAAATTAATGATGCACTTAGTCGTTATAATTTTGGAGAGATGGCCCAGACACTTTATGATTTTATCTGGAGTGAATTCTGTGATTGGTATATCGAGCTAATTAAACCAAGATTATATCAAGATGAAGATCCTGCTGCAAAAATGACTGCCCAGTATGTTGGTGTTACGGCATTGGAACAAATTCTACGTTTATTACATCCGGTAATGCCATTTATCACAGAAGAGATTTGGCAAAAACTTCCTGGTACTGGTGAAAGCTTAATGATTGCAGATTGGCCAGAAGTTTCTGAAGTAGAGATTGACCAAGAAGCAGAAGAAAAAATGGATCTTTTAATGGGAGTTATTAAATCTATTCGTAATATTAGAAATGAAATGAAAGTTAATCCGGGTAAGAGAATTGAAGCCTTATTATCTACTAACAATGAAAAAGCGGAAATATTAAGAGAAGGAGCTTCCTACTTACAAGATTTGGCTAGAATCAAAGAGTTAAAGATTGGAACAGGTGAAATGGAGCGTCCGGATAAAGTTTCAACTGCTATTATTAATGAGATTGAGATTATCTTGCCATTAGCAGGTATGATTGATTTAAATAAAGAAGTGGAGAGAATGGAAAAAGAGATAGAGGATGTAAAATCAGAGATCAAAAGAGCAGAAGGTAAGCTTGCTAATGAGGGATTTGTCAATAAAGCACCGACCCATTTGGTTGAAGGCGAAAAAGAAAAGTTAAAAGAGTTTAAGACCAAAAAAGCACGTTTGGAAGAAAGATTGACTGAACTTAAAGCATAAACTATTAATAAGGCAGTCTAGTTTTTAAGGCTGCCTTATTATCTTAGCAAAGATAAGAGGAGGTAAAAATGGATAAAAATATTTTAGGATCAGTTTATGGTTTATTATCTGCAGTAGGATTTGGAACTGTCCCAATTTTAGCTTTATTTGCTTATCAGGGTGGAATTGGTGTTTTTACATTACTGTTTTTGCGGTTTAGCCTTGCTTCTATTTTACTTTTTATTTATATTTTAATTAAAAAACGGAATATTAAGATAACAAAAAATCAATTGATTAAAATATTTATTATGGGTGGAATTTTCTATTCCTTATTTAGTTATTGTTATTTTTCTGCCATTCAATATATCCCAGCTTCTTTAGCGGTACTTCTGTTTTATACTTTCCCATTTATAATAGCTATTTTATCACATTTTCTAGGAGAGCTATTATCTAAAAAAATTGTTTATGCTATAATTATTTCCTTTTTAGGTCTTATGCTAGTAATGGGCAAAACTGATGGCGAAATATCTTTTCTGGGAATAATGTTGGCATTTGGTGCTTCAGTCTTTTACTCCTTATATACCTTATATGGTGATTATATTTTGAAAGATATATCATTAATTACGACAATTGCTTATGTCTGTTTGTTTGCTGCTTTTTCATTTTTTAGTATTGGTCTAATGACAGGTAATTTACAATTTCAATTCACGCAAAACACCTGGCTACCAATTATTGGTATTTCTCTAGTTTCAATGCTTGGATTTTTGGCCTTTTTTCAAGGAATAAAGTTGACTAGTCCTACTTCGGTTTCAATTTTGAGTATGATAGAACCATTGGTTACAATTGTACTTTCTATCATATTTTTTGGTGAGTGGTTTAATTTATTACAAATCTTTGGGGCTTTATTAGTTCTATCAGGTTCATTATTAGTAGTTCTAATTTTAAAGAATGTAAAAAAAATATGAATTATTTCAATTTTAAAGCAGGAATTATATCATTCCTGTAGAATATATTAATTAATAGTTGATTGTCGACAAAAGACAATATTGAATTGCGCGAAAATAACGAATAAGAGAATAATTAAGGAGGAATTTATTGTGGCCAAGAAAAAGTCAATTCTGGATCTACAAAAAATGAAAGAATCTGGGGAAAAGGCAGCTTGGGTAACAGCATATGATTTTCCAACTGCTTCTTTTGTGGAAGAGGCAGGCATGGACATGATATTGGTGGGAGATTCACTTGGAATGGTAGTTAAAGGATATAAAGGAACTGTTCCTGTCACTATGGAGGATTGTATTGCTCATTGTCAGGATGTTCGCCGGGGTGCTCCTAAGACCTTTGTAATTGGTGATATGCCTTTTGGTTCTTATCAAGTTTCTGATGCAAAAGCAGTAGAAAATGCAACTAGATTCTTAAAAGAAGCAGATATGGATGCCATAAAATTAGAGGGTGGCCGAAGAATAGCTAGCCAGATCCAGGCAATTAGTGATGCTGGTATAGTTGTATTTGGGCATATTGGTTTAACTCCTCAGAGTTCATCTCAATTGGGTGGCTTTAAAGCTCAAGGTCTAACTACTGATAGTGCAAGAGAATTGATTAAAGATGCACAAGCAGTAGAAGATTCTGGCGCTAGAGCTCTTCTTTTGGAGGCAGTTCCACCAGAAGTAACTGAGTTTATTACAAAAAAATTAACAATTCCTGTTTATTCAATCGGTGCTGGTCTACCATGTGATGGACAGCTCTTAATTTGTGGTGATATGTTAGGTATGTTCCAGGCATTTACACCGAAATTTGTCAAGAAATATGCTAATGTGGCAGAAGTTGAGATCAATGCTTTTAAAGAATATATTAAAGAAGTAAAGGAAGAAAAATTTCCAACTGATGACCATGTATATCATATTAAAGATAGTGCAGAGGACTTTGAAAAGTTATTTAATGAATTTTAAGATCTAAAACTACTAGGAGGTTATATAATGGCTTTTAAAGATATGCAGAAATATTTAGAAGACAAAACATCTTTTTCAGTTAGAGAAAGATTTGATATGCCGGATTCCGAACTTCGTTTTGATGGTGGTGCACATGCACGTATAGAAATTTCAGGGATTGAGAATGTTTCAAATTTGGAAGCAATGATAGATGAAGCTGAAAAGCGCAAGATTACGATACATAGAGTAATTTCATTAGTAAAAGGTGCTACTCTTTTAGATGACGCTGAATTAAAAGAATTTGCTAAATTAGGTGCAGAACATAATCTAGAACTATTAGTAAATCCTTCCGCTAATCGTGGCTGGGATCAAGGTAGACAATATGTTACCGATGAAGGTTATGTATCCGGAATGCGCTTACGTGGTCATGATATGGCGTATAATTATTTAAGAGAATTTGATCGTTGTTTAAATGCTGGTTTGAGAGGGTTTTTAGTCACTGATGAAGGTATGCTAAATCTTTTAAATAAGATGCGTGAAGATGGTCTTATTCCGAAAGAAACTAAATTTAAAGTTTCAGTTTTTGCTGGACATGGAACTGCTTTTGGTGGTAAATTGTTGCAAGATCTTGGTGCAGATAGTTTTAATCCACTAGCTGACATGACACTACCAATGCTTTCATCTATTCGCCAGGGTGGTGTAGATATCCCATTGGATGTTTATATGAGCCTTGTTGAATCAATGGGTGGATTCCAACGTTACCATGAATCAGCAGAGATAGCTAGAATTGCAGCACCTGTTTATTTCAAAATTGAGCCAGGCCCATCTGAAGCAGAACTTTACAATACATGGATTGATGCACGTAATCCAGATTTTGGAGATAATCTAGCGCGCCAACGCGTTAAATTAGCCCAGATTATCTTGGAATGGATGGATCGGTCTGAATATGATCTTGTTACAAATGATTATAAAGAGGATCTTTCAATTCCTCAACCGTAACAATATATAATTGGCCTGATTCTTAAAATAGAGAGTCAGGCTTCTCTTATAATAAATAAATTTTAATAAATTACTGGAGGTAATAATAATGGATAGTGTTTTTGCGTCTGCGTTAGATTCCTTAAATAAAGCTGGGAAATTAGCTGAAATTAATCCAAGAGTTATGGAGCTACTTTCACGCCCGAAAAGAATTATGGATTTTTCAATACCGATGAAGATGGATGATGGTAGTTTTAAATTATTTACTGCTTATCGAGTTCATTATAATGATGCACTCGGACCGACAAGAGATGGTACCAGATTTGTACCTGATCTTACATTAGATGAAGCTAAAGCTTTGGCTTTATTTATGACAATCAAGCATGCTGTGTCTGGTGTACCTGCAGGTGGTGGTAAAGGTGGAGTTAAAGTTGATCCGTCTAAATTAAGTGATTGGGAATTAGAAAGAATGACTAGAGGTTTTATACGTAACTTGAAGCCTAAAGGTCCAAAAATTGATATTCCGGGTGCAGATATTGGTACAGACTATCGCACACAGTCCTGGATGTTAGATGAATATGAACAAATTACAGGAGAACATAACCCACCAGCTATTAATGATAAACCTGCAATTATGGGAGGTACAGTTGGTAGTGCGGAAGCTACAGGTCTTGGCATCTTTTATGTTACAAAGGCAGCTTGTGCAGATAATGATTTAGATTTAGAAAACGCCAAAGTTGTTGTGCAAGGTTTCGGTCAGGTAGGAGCTACTATTGCGCGTTATCTATATGACATGGGTACTAAAATTATTGCAGTAAGTGATGTCAGTGGTGGATTTTATAATGAAGATGGTTTAGATATACCAGCCATGCAAGCATATGTAGCAGAAAACAGAGTATTAGAAGGTTATAAAGATGCAGAGACAGTTAGTAATAAAGAACTTTTAGAGCTTAATTGTGATCTTTTAATTCCAGCAGCTGTACAAAATGTTATTAACAAAAATAATGCTGATCAGATTAATGCTACGATGATTGTTGAGGCTGCTAATGGACCAACTACTCCTGAAGCTGAAGATATATTGAAAGAAAAAGGCATTAAGGTAATACCTGATGTTGTTGCTAATGCTGGGGGAGCAATTGTTTGCCATTATGAGAGAATTCAGGGAATTACAGATGATTATTGGACTATAGATAAAGTAGAGAATAAACTAGAAAATCAAATCTTAACAGCATATCGTGCTGCTAGAGATACTGCTAATGAATTTAACACTACACCACGTTTAGGAGCATGGATTGTTGCCCTGAGAAAAGTTGCCAAAGCAGTAGAGATGCGGGGATGGGTCTAAAAAATACAGGGGGTATAAAAGTGTTATTTACGGAAGCGGAATATAAAGAAAGAGTCAGAAAGACAAAAGTAAGGATGAGAGAACAGGGTATTGAAGTGATGATGTCTACTCATCCAGCTAATATGAATTATTTGACAGGTTATGATGGTTGGTCATTTTATGTGCATCAGTGTGTATTGGTTTCATTGGATCAAGAAGAGCCAGTTTGGATTGGCCGCAATATGGATGCTAATGCAGCTAAAGTGACAACATATTTAAGTCCAGATAATATCAGAAATTATGCTGATGAATATGTACATTCACCAGTAGGTAAGCATCCTATAGATTATGTAGTAGATGTAATTAAAGAAAAAGGTTGGGATGATAAAAGATTTGGTCTAGAAATGGATCAGTTCTATTTTACCCATAAGACATATCAAATATTAAATGAAAAACTTCCATCAGCTAGTTTTGCTGATGCTAATTTACTTGTTGCTATGGTGAGACAAATTAAGTCTTTGGCAGAAATAGATATGATGAAAAAAGCTGGTAAAATTGCTGAAAAAGTAATGCAGACTGGGATAGACGAACTTGAAGTAGGACGCAGAGAATGTGATGTAGCAGCAGCTATATCTCAGGCCCAGATTAGTGGAACCAAAGATATTGGTGGAGATTATCCTGCAATAGTTCCATTAATGCCAGCTGGTAAAGGAATAGATGCTCCACATTTGACTTGGTCAGAGCGACGTTATGAAAAAAATGAACCTGTTATTTTAGAATTATCAGGTTGTTACAATCGTTATCATGCACCAATGGCTAGAACTGTTTATTTGGGAGAACCACCTCAAAAAATGGTTGATATTACAAAGTTTGTTGTTGAAGGATTAGAAGAAACACTTGATTTTATCAAACCAGGTGTAAGTTGTGAAGAAGTAGAAGAAAAGTGGAGAAATTCAATTGCCAAAGGTGAACTGGTCGATGCTTCAAGACTTGGTTATTCATTTGGTTTAAACTATCCACCAGATTGGGGAGAACAGACAGCTAGTATGCGTCCTGGTGATAAAACTGTTCTAAAAGAAAATATGACTTTCCATTTAATACCGATTATTTGGCAGGAAGATATAGGTTTTGAAATGAGTTCAGCCATTAGAATAACAGAAGATGGTTGTGAAGAATTCTATAACTTCCCACGCGAACTTTTCAATAAATAAATGGCATATCCGGTCGAAAAGGAATTTTTCGGCCGGAAACTGCTGGTATTAATTTCACAAGGCAGGAATTAGGGTTGCTATCTAGAAATGATAAGATATAGATTATATAATAAATATTTAATTATATCTTATTATACCAGCAATTGGAGGCATTTTTGACGATGAAATTAAGAGAAAGTTTTTCTCATAAAAGTCTTAGTAGTAGAGTGGTTGAGTATCTTAAAGAAGAAATCTTTATGGAAAATTATCGGGGCGGAGATAGGATTTTAGAATCCAGGGTTGCTGAGGAGTTAGAGATTAGTAGAGCTCCTGTTCGTGAGGCACTTAAGGAATTAGAAAATCAGGGTCTTGTTAATACTATTCCCCGTAAAGGAACATTTGTAGTAGAATTTAACCAAGAAGAAATGCAGGAACTTTTTGATATTAGAGTAACGTTGGAGAGTAGAGTTTTTAAAATTTTGATTAAAGAAAAAATTCTAACAGAAGAAGATTTCAAATATCTTAACAATTTAGTTGAAGAAATGGTTAAAATAGCTCAGAGTGATGAGGATGATAATTATAAAATACTTTTGGTTAATCGTAAAGATATGAAGTTTCATCGCTATCTATGGTGTAAATCAAATAGTAAATGGACCATCAAAATTCTGACTACTCTGTATAATCAGTTGCAGTTAGCAATGATCATGGATGCAAAAAAGGAAAATAATTTAACTGAAGCAAGTCTCAAACATAAGGATATTTTGCAAAGACTTAAAGAATATGATTTAACAAAAACAAAAGCAGCAATAATTGATCATATCCGGACATTATCTCAACAGCTTTAAGCAGACTATTTTGATTTCTTAATTAGGTCGACAATTGACAAAATACAGATTAACAAGCATTAATATTCTGAAAAGCAAAATAATTATAGATATTATACAAGGAGGAATAACCATGAAAAGAGAGTTAATTTATACTGAAAAGGCTCCAGAGCCAGGTAACTATTCTCAGGCAGTTAAAGTTGGAGATTTAATTTTTGTTTCAGGTCAGACAGCAGATGATCCAGAGACTGGAAAGCCAGTTTACGGCACTGTTGCAGAGCAGACAGAACTAATCTTAACAAATACTAAACATATTTTAGAGGCGGCTGGATCAAGTATGGAAAAAGTCGTTAAAGTAAATGTCTATATTTCTAATATGGAAGATAAAAAAGAAATGGATGCTGTTTATAAAACATTTTTTAATGAAAACCCACCTGCCAGAATTGCAATGGCAGTTAAAGGTCTTGATGCAGGATTAGATGTAGAGATTGATGTAATAGCAACTGTTTAATAAAGAAGTTATTCTGGAGGCTTAATTGATGATAAATAATATCGGATTAAAAGATGTTTATGAGGCGAGCAACTTAATCTATCAAGTTGTCAGAAAGACTCCGCTTTATAAAACTAATCATCTTTCAAATAAACTGAAGAGTGAGATATATTACAAAGAAGAGTTTTTACAGGATACCAGAAGTTTTAAAGTTAGAGGAGCAGCTAATTTTGTGCTTCATCTCTCTCAAGAAGAAAGAGAACGTGGTCTGACAACATATTCAACAGGTAACCATGGGCGGGCGACAGCTCATGTTGGTCAGAAATTGGGAGCAGATGCTAAAATATGTTTATCCAAGAACGTTCCTGAAAATAAAAAAGAGGGAATCAGAAACTCTGGTGGTCAAGTTGTTGTATATGGATCTAGCCAGGACGAAGCACAAGAGAAAGCAAATGAGCTCCATGAAGAAGAAGGAAGGTCAATTGTGCCACCATTTGATGATAAGTATATTATTGCAGGTCAGGGAACAATCGGCCTAGAGATTATGGAGAAAATACCGAATTTAGATAGTATATTGATTCCTTTGAGTGGAGGCGGACTGATTAGTGGGATTGCTTTAATAGTAAAAAGCATAAATCCAACCTGCAAAGTTTACGGAATAAGTATGGATCAAGGTGCAGCAATGTATGAGAGTCTTCAGGCAGGTAAACCAATTAAAATTGCTGAAGTTAATACTCTTGCAGATAGTCTGCAAGGCGGCATTTTGCTTGACAATAAATATACTTTTGCAATGGTAGAAGAATATGTAGATGAAGTAATCTTGGTAACAGAATCAGAAATTGAATTAGCAATTACTTATGCATTTTTAAAAGATCATCTGATGCTCGAAGGGGCAGCTGCAGTTGGGATTGCGGCTTTACTTGCTGGAAAAATATCAGTTGAGGGTGAAAAAGTGGCAGTGCTAACTACAGGGAGTAATATTGATAATGAGCAATTTTTATCAGTAGTAGAAAATAATAAGAACAAAGTTGATTTTTAGTTGCTATGCAGAATATTTCTTAACTGAAGGAGGAAGTTATGTTAACTTTTGAAAAAGATGAATTCAAGGAGAGAATTCGTAAAACTAAAGAAAGAATGTCTAATCAAGGAATAGAGGTTTTAATTGCAACTCATCCTGCTAATATGAACTATCTTTCTGGTTATGATGGTTGGTCCTTTTATGTTCATCAAGGCCTTATTATTTTAATTGATCAAGATGAGCCGATTTGGTTTGGCCGAGAGCAGGATAGTAATGGTGCTAGATTGACAACCTGGTTGAGTGCAGACAATATTAAAGGATATCAGGATGATTATGTACAGTCTTTAGTTAAGCATCCCATGAGTTTTGTTGCCAATATATTAAAAAATAGGGGCTATGATGATAAAAATATTGGTGTAGAGATGGATAACTATTATTTTACTCCTCGCTGTCTTGGACAGTTAAGAACTGATCTGCCGTGTGCTGAGTTTAAAGATGCTACTCTGATTATACCCAGAGTTAGATTGATTAAATCAGAAAGAGAACTAAAATATATGAAGATGGCTTCTCGGATTGTAGAAAACGTAATGCAGGTAGCGATTGATACAATCGAACCAGGTGTTCGTGAGGGGGATGCTGCTGCCAATGTTTATCATGCGCAAATAAGTGGAACCAAGGAATATACGGGTGATTATACTGCAATTGCACCAATTATGCCTTCAGGTGAAAGAACATCAACTGCCCACTTGACCTGGACAGACCGAAAATATCAAAAAGGTGATGTGGTTTTGCTGGAGTTAGCAGGTAGTAAATATAAGTATCATGCACCACTATCTCGAACTGTATTTATTGGTGAACCACCAAAAGATTTAACAGAAATTGCTAAGGTAGTAGTGGAAGGGTTAAATCAGACTTTGGACTTTATTAAACCAGGCATTACTTGTGAAGAGGTTGAAGAAAAATGGAGAAAATCAATTTCTGGTAGTAAAGTAGTCAAGGAATCAAGAGTTGGTTATGCATATGGTTTAAATTATCCACCTGATTGGGGAGAACATACAGCTAGCCTAAGGCCCGGGGATAAAACAATCTTAAAAGAAGGAATGACATTTCATTTTATGCCAGGTATCTGGCTTGATAAATTTGGTTTTGAAAATAGTGAACCTTTTTATGTTACTAGTAATGGATGTGAAACTTTTGTTGACTTTCCTAGAAAGCTATTTATTAAATAATTATTTATATTGTTTAGTTACACCTTAGAGAAAGGGTGATCTGAAAATGGATTTTCTTGAAAAAATAAATAAAGGGATCAAAATAATTGAAGAATTTGTCTTATCTTTTGGAATTTTAACTATGGCGGCATTAACGATTATTAATGTAATTTCTAGAAACTTTTTTAACTATGGTCTCTCATTTGCCAGTGAAATTAATGAATTTTTAATAATTTTCGTTACTTTTCTGGGCACTAGTTATGCAGCGAGAAATGGTAGACATATTCGCATGTCAGCTCTTTATGATATTGCAAATGATAAGATCAAGAAAGGTTTAACTTATTTGATGACTTCTGGAACCGCATTAATTATGTATTACATGACTTATCTTTCTACAATCTATGTTCTGCAAGTTTTTCAATATAAAAGAATGAGTCCAGTACTTAGAGTTCCGTTATATTTAATCTGGATGTGGGTACCGATTGGATTGTTAATGACTGCTATTCATTATACTCTAGCTTTTATCAAAAATGTATATGAAGAAGATGTCTGGATTTCATTTGAAGAAAAGTCAGAATATGAAGATTTAGAGACTGCCATGGGCGGAAACGATGGATTAAAGGTCTCTGAGGATATTAATTCTTAATTGTAAATAGAAAGGGGATGATTTAGATGTTAGCATTAATGGGAACAATTATGGGTGTCTTACTTTTTCTAGGTTTTCCAATGATGATACCTTTACTCGCAGCACCATTGGTAATTATGTATTTTTATTATCCTGGTTTTGATCCTATGATAATAACTCAACAAATGATTGGTGGCATATTGCCTGCTTCGCTGATCGCAGTGCCAATGTTTATATTAGCTGCTGATATTATGTCTGCAGGAGAGATGTCTAATAGATTAGTTGATTTTGTAAAAGTATTTGTTGGGCATATAAAAGGTGGAATGGCAATTACGACTGCCGCCGCTTGTACAATTTTTGGTGCTATTTCCGGTTCAACTCAGGCTACGGTTGTGGCAATTGGTGGAACGATGCGACCTCACCTTTTACGGGGAGGTTATGATGATTCATTTACTACAGCTTTAATTATTAATTCAAGTGATATAGCTCTTTTAATTCCACCAAGTATTGGAATGATAGTCTATGGGGTTGTAAGTGGAACCTCAATTGGTGAACTTTTTATAGCAGGAATAGGTCCTGGACTTTTAATTTTGGCTATGTTTTCACTTTATAGTTATTTCTATGCTAGATATAAAAATATACCTGCTCCTGCAAAATCGACTTGGTCAGAACGTTTAACTGCAACGAAAAGAGCATTGGTTCCTTTTGGTTTCCCAGTAATTATTATTGGAGGAATTTATTCTGGATTTTTTAGTCCTACTGAAGCAGCAGCAGCTTCTGTTTTATATGCAGCTGTGATTGAGATAGGTCTTTATAAAAATCTTAGAATTACAGATTTAAAAGAAATTGCTCTTTCTACTGGTCTTGTTACAGGGGTAGTGTTTATTTTAGTTGGTGCAGGAGTTGCTTTCTCCTGGTTAATCTCGCTGGCCCGAATACCTCAACAAATATTACCAGGCATTATTGGTCCTGATCCAACTCAGGTTTGGGTTTTATTTGTAATTGCAGTTGCATTCTTTATTGGCTGTATGTTTGTGGATCCAATTGTTGTAATCATGGTTTTAACACCTATTTTTACGCCAGTAGTTACTCGTTTAGGCATCGATCCTGTACTCGTTGGTACAATGGTGACTTTACAGGCTGCCATTGGTTCGGCAACACCACCTTTTGGTTGTGATATATTTACAGCTATTGCAGTATTTAAGAGACCTTACTTTGAAGTTATCAAGAAAACACCAGTATTTATTGCAATGTTATTGTTAGTTTCAGCTCTCTTGATCTTCTTCCCTGATTTAGCACTCTTTTTACGCGATTTTGCCTATGGTTATTAAAAAGGAGCTTTTAAAATGGATATAAGAAAAATTGTAAATGAATTAAAAGATGAATTAATTGAATTAAGAAGAGATTTTCACCAACATCCTGAACTTGGTTTTGAAGAATATCGCACTTCAGACAAAGTTGCAAAATATTTAGAGGGGTGTGGTTTAGAAGTAAAAACAGGGATTGCGCATACAGGTGTGACAGGTTTTTTGAAAGGAGATCAGCCTGGGAAAACTGTAATGCTGAGAGCAGATATGGATGCTCTGCCTGTGCAAGAGAAAAATGAAGTAGAATATAAATCGCTTGAAGATGGGTTGATGCATGCCTGTGGTCATGATGGTCATACTGCTATGTTATTAGTAGCAGCAAAAATATTGGCTAAACAAAAAGATAAGATTTGTGGAAATGTACTATTTATATTTCAACCAAATGAAGAGGTGGCAGGGGCACTAGAAATGATAAATGAAGGTGTGCTTGCTGATTATGAGATAGATGCAGCCTTTTCTCAACATCTCTGGACTCCGCTTGCAAGTGGAGAGATTGGTGTTTCAGGTGGTGCGGTCATGGGTGGACTCCATGAATTTAGAGTGACTGTTGAAGGTAACGGTGGACACACCTCGGCACCTCATCAGGCGGCAGATCCAGTTCTGACTGCAGCAGATATTATAAACTCAGTGCAGATGATTCAAACAAGGCAAATTGACCCACTCAAATCAACTGCCATCATGTTTGGGATGATTAAAGGTGGAACAAAAACCAATATTATTCCAGAAGAAGTGGAGCTTGAAGGGACTATTAGATTTCTCTATAAGGCGGGACCTGATTCAGAAGAAAGACCAAAAGAAAGATTTGAAGAGATTATTGAAAAGGTTTGTTTAAAACATGGTACAAATTATAAAATTGAGTATCTTGCTTATAGTCCACCAGTTTATAATAATCCTGATTTAGCACATTTAGTTCAGCATCTAGCTAGTGAAGTTGTTGGAGGCGCTAATGTAACACATTATTATAGTCTTGCTGGTGAAGATTTTTCCGAGTTTTCTGATAGGATTCCAAGTGTGTTCTTCTTCATTGGCACAGGTAATAAAGCGAAGGGGACAGATTACCCTCATCATCATCCTAAGTTTAATATTGATGAAGAGAGTTTAATAACTGGGGTTGAAATGCACGTCAGAACAGTTTTAAATTATTTAAGTGGCAAAAGTTTAACTGCCAATTAAATTTACCAAATAAAAATGTACTATCCTCACACACAAATATTATTTTAAAGGGGGTGTGGCTTATAGGCTAATTGTAGAAGTAAATATGTCTTTAATATCTATTATTATTTTACCAAAAATATGAGGAGGAATTTTATAATGAGAAAAGCTAAATTCTTTATGATTGCGGGTCTTCTAATAGTTATGGTTATGGCTGTTGTCAATGTTGGGGCAGTCAGTGCTGCAGAGTATAATTGGAAATTTGCACTTGAAGAAATTGAAGGAAGTGTTCAGCACGAGTGGGCAAAGGAATTTAAAAAGAGAATAGAAGAAAAATCAGACGGTGCAGTCAACATTGATATCTATCCTTATGGTGCATTAGGAACCAGTGGTGATATTTCAGAGCAGACTATGAACGGAATCATCGAATTTGCATTCTCAACTCCAAGTTGGTTTGCTACGACTATCCCAGAAGCCGGTCTATTTTCACTTCATTATATCTGGTCAGATAATTTAGCTGTAAACAAGTATGTTATGGAGAATAGTGAAGCCATTTATCAAGATCTTTCCAAACTTTATAATACTAAAAATCTTAAATTATTAACAGTATTTCACGAGGGATGGCAGGTATGGACGTCTAATAAACCACTTAGGAAACCTGCTGACTTTGAAGGCGTAAAAATTAGAGTTATGGGTGACCCAATCTTGATTTCTAACTATCAAGCTTATGGTGCTAATCCTGTTAGACTTGCATATTCAGAGATTTATAGTTCACTCCAGTTAAATATGATTGATGCTCAGGTACAGCCTTATTTTGCAACACAGGAAATGAAATTTTATGAGCAACAAAAGTATTTAAATGTTGCCAAGCAAGTTCCATTTATTACTGGTGCTATAGTTAATCAAAATTTCTTTAAATCATTACCAGAAGAATATCAAAATATGATTGTCGAAACTGCAAGGGGTATGACTGATTATATCTTTAAAGTTCAGGAAGAATTAAATGCTGAGAGGCTAGAAATGATGCTCGAAGATAAACCAAGTCTTGAAGTAATTAAGTTGACTGAAGAAGAGAGAGCAGCCTTTAAAGCAAAAGCAAAAACTGTTTGGGAAGAATATAAAGAAAATGTTGGAGAAAATGGTACAATGATATTAGAAAAATTAATTAAAGAGATTAAAGAAGCTGAAGCAAAACTAGCTAAATAAGCTTCCATCATAAAACGGGGGCTTAATTGCCCCCGATCACAAATTTGCTAATTTTATTAAGTCAGGATGTGGCTAAGTAATGATTTATAAAGCACGTGAAGGTCAGATAAGCTATGGTGAAGTGATTGGAATTTTAATGTTAGATACTTTCACCCCATTTATTCCCGGTGATGTGGGTAATGCTTCTACTTATTCTTTTCCAGTTAGATTTGAAACAGTAAAGGGTTTAACTGTTAAGCGAATTTTTAATAAGGATCAAACTGCTTATGATTCTTTACTTGAGTCTGCTCAAAATTTAGCAGCACAAGGAGTTAAAGCTATCACTGGAGACTGTGGGTTTATGGCTATTTTTCAGCAAGAGCTAGCTAATAAGATGGATATTCCAATTTTTCTTTCAAGTATGTTGCAAGTACAATTTATGGCAAGTTTATTTGGGAAAAACAGTCAGGTGGGTATTATTTCTGCTAATGGGAACTCTATAAATGATAAAAGTTTATTAACTGAGGTAGGAATTGATGATTCAGTACCAATTGTGATTAGAGGATTAGAAGATAAACCTTATTTTTATGAATCAGTTATTAAAGAAGTGGGTCAATTAGATCCAGCTAAAATTGAAAGAGAAGTTGTTGAAGTTGCCAAAAAAATGGTAGATGAAAATCCTGAAATTAAGTCTATTTTGTTGGAATGTAGTGTGCTTCCACCATATGCAAAAGCTGTTCAGCAAGCCACAAAATTACCTGTTTTTGATTACCTGACAATGATTAACTATGTTTATTCTTCGTTGATTAAACATGAATATAATGGTATATATTAAGTAGAGCATTTTAAATAATATTTAATTTGAGAAAGGAATGATTATTAATGAAAAGTGATATTGAA